>PWGF01000381.1 GCA_003554375.1 Spirochaetaceae bacterium | reverse complement strand
TAAAGCTCCGTCAAAAGCGGCGCGATTTCCTCCACCGGTATCGGGGCGTCGGTACGCACCGGCACTCGGGGCACCTGCGCGGACGAGGTTGCACACGTAGCGGTGACGGTGCGCGTTGGTGAGTAGAACTCCTCACGCGCATACTCAACGCCCCGCGGACACCGATGGCCGCTGACTTCCAGCTCTGCTCCCGGCTCCTTGCGCAGCGTCAGCCTGCAGCCGATCGGACAGACGATGCAGACGATCTGCCGCTCAACAGGCTCCGTCAGCGTCTCGGGATCGACCGGAGCGCCTCCGGCAGGGCGCATCGGAGCCACCGATCGCCGCGCCGCGCCGGCGCTCACCCTGCGATGTCCGAACGACTGTACGCTCTCCGACTTACCCAACTGACACCTCCACGGTTGAATCCGGCCCCGGATCCAGGCCGGAGACATCGATCCTCTTGCCGTCGATCTGGATCATCTCGGACGGTTGGACATGTCGCTCAACCTTCCGGTACACCTGCCGCCCGTCAATGGTCACCGTTACCGGAACCTTGTTGTCTACGATCAGCGGACGAAGATACAAGCGTGTCGGACGATTAATATCGAAGGAGGATGGGCTTACGTAACGCACGTTGGTACCTGCAACAGTCGGCAACTGCGGGCCCGGCCGCTCACCTCCAAGATATGCCGCAGCTCCTTCGCCGGCTCGTCGTGCCTCCTCGGTCACGTAATCGACGAGATCGTGAACGTGGAGCACGTTTCCGGCACTGAAGATGCCGGGGATCCGCGTCATGAGCCGGCTATCGACTCGTGCCCCCCCGGTCTGCCGATCAAGCTCAACCCCCGCATTCGCGGCGAGCTCGGTCTCCGGAATGAGGCCTACCGAGAGCAGGACTGTGTCGCAAGAGATGTGAAAGGCCCGCTCCGGTCGCGGAATCCCTCCGTCGACGGGCGCTACGTCCACTCCGGTCACCCGATCCCGGCCGTGGATCTGCACAACGATATGCGACAGGTAGAGCGGAATATCGAAGTCGTGCAGACACTGGCTGATGTTGCGGGTAAGTCCGGACGGATACTCCTGGATCTCGATCACTGCCGGAACACTCGCCCCAATCCAACTCATTCGTCGAGCCATGATGAGTCCGATGTCCCCCGAACCGATGACCACCGCTCGCTCGCCCGGCACGAATCCATCCATGTTCAGAAGGCGCTGGGCCAGCCCGGCAGTGTACACGCCCGCGGGTCGCGTCCCTGGAATCCGCACCGCCCCTCGCGCGCGTTCGCGCGAACCCGTTGCAAGAATCACCACGGCACAACGGAAGCTAAGCGCGCCCTCTCGCGGGTTTATGGCAACGACCCGGTGCTCCGGCAGTCCGCCCGAGCCATCGGGCCCGCCCTCGAGAGTGCCCGCACTTCCCGAAAAACCGCCCGCCGGGCTTCCCATAGGGACTTCCGGCGCGGCACCCGGCTCGATCCGGAGGACGGTCGTATCCAGATACTGCTCGATCTCGCGCGCACCCACCATCTCCGCGTATATCTCGGCGTATTCCGGCCCCGTCAGCTCTTCGCGGAACTCGGTAAGCCCGAACCCGTTGTGGATACACTGCATGAGAATTCCACCCAGAAGCGGTTCCCGGTCGACGATTGCGACGCTCGAGCCCGCGTCCGCCAGGGCTACGGCCGCCGCGGTGCCCGCCGCACCTCCGCCGACGACGACCGCGTCGTAGCTACGCTCGATCATCGGGGCCTCCTTCGGCGGAAGTGTGAGGATGATCCCCGGCACTCGGCGAGTCCGCCTCCTGGACCCGAACCGCGTGCACCCCGTGCATTGTGTCGGTACACACGTAGCTCTCCGTTCCGCGCTTGGTCAGCTCGTGGATGGTCTTCCCGGTACGAGCGGACAGAAGCTTGAGGATTCGATAGGTGCAGAATCCGCCCTGGCATCGCCCCATTCCGGCTCGTGAGTAGAACTTGATCCCGTCGAGCGTGGTATGGCCGCGGTCAATCGCATCCGAGATCTCGGCCTCACTCACCTCCTCACATCGGCACACCACTTCGCCGTAGCGAGGATCCCGCCGGAGCAACGCGTCAAGCTCCTGTTCCGGCACGTTCCGCAGCTCAGGCGCTCGGCGCTGGGTCGGCTCGAAGTCCGTACGGGGAACGAGCTCGCACCCGGCCTGTTCCAGAATCTCGGCGACGTACCCGCCGATTGCCGGCGCAGCGGTCAAACCGGGACTCTGGATCCCGGCTACGTGAATCACCGCCGGATTACGCTCCGACTGCTCGATCAGAAAATCGTCGCTCGGAAGCGCGGGACGGAGCCCGGCATACGCGCTTATGACGTCCGGCTCGCGTATCCCCGGAACAAGAGTCCGGGAGGATTCCAGCACGTGCTCGAGCCCGCGGGAGGTGGTTGCAACGTCCGTCTTGTCGCCCACATCCTCAGCCGACGGCCCCAGAAGGACGGTACCTTCCACGGTGGGCGTCACGAGCATCCCCTTGGATATCGGCGTGGGAACGGGGAAGAGTACGTGGGTTGGCTTGGGCGCACAGTTTTTGTCCAAAATGTAGTACTGTCCCTTCCGAGCGCTGATCGAAAACGACTCAGCTCCCAGCACGGTGCTGACCTCGTCGGCGTGGAGCCCCGCTGCATTCACCACCCAGCGCGCCGCAACCCGCCGGCCGTCCGCCGCGTGGAGCACGGTTCGTTCGCCCCTCCCCGGAGCCGATGCGGAGACTGCAAACTCGGTTCGGAGCTGCACTCCGTTCGCCACTGCGTTCTCCACCAGAGCAAACACCAGCCGGTACGGCTCGACGATTCCGCCGTTGGGGGCGTGAAGCGCACCGACAGCGTCCGGGTGAACGGTAGGCTCCATTCGCCGAAGCCGATCCGCCGACAACATCGAGATACCCGGCACGGCGTTGGCCACTCCCCGTCTGTACAACGCCTCCAGGTACTTCATCTCCTCGACTCGCATGGCAACCACAAGAATTCCGTTTCGCTCAAACGGGATGTCGAGCTCGCTCTTGAGAGCGTCAAACTGAGGGTTTCCTGCCAGCTCGAGACGACTCTTGAGGAATCGTTTGTCGTGATGGAAGCCGCCGTGGACAATGCCGCTGTTCGCCTTGGAGACGCCGAAACCGACATCGGTCTTCGCCTCCAGCAGCACCACGTCGAGATGATACCGGGCCAGAGTACGTGCGATGCACGCACCGCTCACCCCGGCACCGATTACGGCAACATCTGCGCGGTCGATCTCTGCGTTCATGACCCTTCCGGTTCCTCCCAGCCCTTAGCTCGCGAGACCGCCTTCTGCCATCCACGGTAGAGCTGGGTGCGACGATGCTCGTCCAAGCTCGGCTCGAATGTGCGATCGAGCTCGTAGTTGTCCAGTATTTCGTTCTTGTCCTGCCAGAATCCGGTGGCCAGCCCGGCCAGGTAGGCGCTCCCGCGCGCCGTCGTTTCGATAATCCGAGGGCGAAGGACCGGGACTCCCAAGATATCCGCCTGGAACTGCATCAGGAAATTGTTGGCGCTTGCCCCGCCGTCAGCCTTGAGATCACGGGTCTTGATCCCGGAGTCCTGCTCCATGCACTCGATAACGTCCCGAGTCTGGTACGCGAGACTCTCCAGGGTGGCCCTGATGATGTGGTTCATGTTGGAGCCGCGCGTGAGCCCCATGATCGCCCCGCGCGCGTACATGTCCCAGTGAGGCGCCCCAAGACCGGCAAACGCCGGTACCACGTAGACGCCGCCGCTGTCCGGGACCTTGCCGGCGAAATACTCGGTATCAGCCGCGTCATTTATGATATGGAGCTCGTCCCGGAGCCATTGGATTGCCGCCCCGGTGATGAAGATCGAGCCCTCCAGGGCGTACTCGACCTTTCCGTCCAGGCCCCACGCAGGCGTAGTCAGAAGGCCGCTCTCGCTCGGGACCCGCTCCGTACCCGTGTTCATCAAAACGAAGCTCCCGGTGCCGTAGGTGTTCTTTGCCATGCCGTGCTCGAAGCACGCCTGCCCAAAGAGCGCCGCCTGCTGGTCACCGGCAATTCCCGCGATGGGAATCCTGGCTCCCCCAAAGGTCTCCTCATGCGTGTGGCCATACACACAGCTCGAAGGCTTGACCTCAGGGAGCATCGAGCGCGGAACTCCGAGCGCCGACAGGAGCTTGTCGTCCCAGTCCAGCTCCACGATGTTATAGAGGAGCGTGCGGCCTGCGTTCGAGTAGTCGGTAACGTGCACGGCACCCCGGGTTAGGTTCCAGATCAACCAGCTATCGACCGTACCGAAGAGAAGCTCGCCGCGTTCGGCACGCTCCCGCGCCCCTTCCACGTTGTCCAGAATCCACTTGATCTTGGTTCCCGAGAAATAGGCGTCGATCACAAGCCCGGTGTTTTGGCGGATATACTCTGCCCACCCCTCTTCTCGCAGCTGATCGCAGATCCCTGCAGTCCGCCGGTCTTGCCAGACGATGGCGTTGTGGATCGGCCGGCCGGTCTCCCGCTCCCATACCACGGTCGTCTCCCGTTGGTTGGTGATTCCGATAGCGGACACCTCGGCCGGACGTACGCCGGTACGCTCCAGCACCTGTCGCGCCACTGCGCTCTGCGTTGCCCAGATTTCCATGGGGTCATGCTCAACCCATGCCGGCTTGGGATAGATCTGTGGAAACTCCTGTTGAGCTACACCGGCGATGTTGCCCCCATGATCGAATAGAATCGCCCGCGAGCTTGTTGTACCCGCATCAAATGCCAAGACGTATTTCTTCGTACTATTCATAGCCAATTGCCTCCATTGGCCGAAGTGTACCACAACCACGCACGCAGAGCGCGCCCGGACATGCGTTCATCCCTTATGCACGAATGTACCAGACCCCGAGCGGACCGTCAACGACGGAGATTTCCTCCGATTTCTCCGAAAAACCTGTCTACCCCCCTTGTCATACACCCGCAATGTCCATAATTATGGACAGAAACCATTCGTGGACGAAATATCGGAACCGGGAGTTCTTCGGGGCCAACAGTCGGCGGTCGCACAATCGTCACATGCTGCGGAGCTCACCCCAGAGCGCCCCGGTTTTCGAAACGACCGTCTATTGGAGGGAGGACGACATGAAAAACACACGAGATAGCGATGCATACCTCTTTACGTCGGAATCCGTAAGTGAGGGACATCCGGACAAGCTCGCGGACCAGATCTCCGACGCCGTACTGGATACCTGCCTGAGCCAAGACCCGGAATCACGCGTTGCTTGCGAAACTTTCACCACCACCGGCCTCGTTATGGTGGGCGGGGAGATCACCACGGAAGCGCAGTACGACGTCCAGGAAATCGCTCGGGAAGTGGCGCGCGATATCGGATACACGGACCCGGCGTATGGCCTAGACGCGGACAGCATGAGCGTCATGAACGCGCTCCACGCTCAGAGCCCCGACATTTCCCAAGGCGTCAGCTCGGGAGAAGGCCTCTACGAGGAGCAGGGCGCCGGCGACCAAGGCATGATGTTCGGATACGCCTGCAATGAGACGCCGGAGTTTATGCCGGCACCGATCATGCTCTCCCATCAGATTCTCCTCCAAGCTGCGAAGCTTCGGAAGGAAGGGAAGATCAAGTGGCTCCGTCCCGACTCCAAGAGCCAGCTGACTATTGAGTACGGCGGTGACAACCGCCCGCAGCGAGTTGACGCGGTCGTCGTAAGCCATCAGCATGATGACGACGTGGAATACGAGGAGATCCGGGACACGATCATCTCGCAGATCGTACGTCCGGTGCTCGACAGGACGAATCTTCTCGATGAGGATACCACGTACTACGTGAATCCGACCGGACGCTTCGCCGTCGGCGGGCCGCACGGGGACTCGGGACTTACCGGCCGCAAGATTATCGTTGACACCTACGGTGGCCTGGGGCGCCACGGTGGCGGCGCCTTCAGCGGTAAGGATCCCAGCAAGGTCGATCGCTCCGCCGCATACATGGCTCGCTACGTAGCCAAGAACATCGTCGCGGCCGGCCTGGCCGAGCGTGCTGAAGTGGCGCTTGCTTACGCCATCGGTGTACCGTTCCCGGTATCCGTGCGCGTCGAGACGTTCGGCACTTCCAAGGCGCCGGAGCGGAAGATCAGCGCCGCGGTTCGTGAGGTATTCGATCTCTCTCCGGCCGGAATCATCCGCACACTAGACCTCAGGCGCCCCATCTTCCGGAAGACCTCCACCTACGGCCACTTCGGCCGGGGCGAGCCGGAGTTCACCTGGGAGCGCACGGACAAGGCTGCCGAAATGATCACCCAGCTCGGGAGCGAATTCGTGATTGAAGAGAGGGAACCGGCATGGCAACGGTAGCCGTCTATGGCATCGGGAATCCTCTGATCGATGTCTCGATGCAAGTGACCGACGCCGAGCTCGAGCAGCTCGGCGTGCAGAAAGGTGTAATGCAGCTTATCGATGACGAGCGTGGCGAGGAGCTCCTCGCCGCGCTCGGCAGTCGTGAGCGCGTATATGGACCGGGAGGATCAGCGCCCAACACAATGAGCACGCTTGCGGCACTCGAGTGCCGAACCGCGCTGGCGGGCGCTATCGGGACCGACGACCTGGGCGATCAGTACGAGCGTGCTCTCTCTGAGAACGACGTCGTCGCGGACCTCTCGCGCCATGAGGGGCCCACCGGATCGTGCATCGTGCTTGTCACCCCGGATCGCGAGCGCACCATGAATACCCGTCTGGGTGTGTGTCGAAAGTTTTCCAAGGAAAACGTCGATTCCGCGCTCGTGCAGGAAGCCGACATTCTGTACTTCACGGGGTATATGTGGGATACTGATTCACAGAAAGAGGCCCTGCGCTACGCAATCCACATCGCGCGGGGGGCAGGTTTGCGTGTGGTATTCGACGTCGCGGACCCGTTTTGCGTTGACCGGCACCGGGATGAGTTTCTCGAACTGATTCGCAACTCGGTGGACCTAGTCCTCGCCAACCGCGATGAGACTGCGATGCTCCTCGGGGAGAGCTCGGCTGAGGACCTCGACGTGGCAGACGCCGCACGCCGGCTCGCTGATTGGACCGGAGACGCTGCGGTGAAGGACGGGAAACGCGGCTCGTACACGTCCAACGGCAAAGAGGTCACGCACGTAGACGTGATCCCAGTCGACGCGGTGGACTCCACCGGGGCAGGAGACAGCTACGCTGCCGGGCTCCTGTACGGGCTCCTCAACGGGCAAGAGTTGGCGGACGCCGCGCGAACCGCCTCCACAGTAGCCGGACGCATCGTCGAGCAAACCGGCGCTCAGTTCGATTCGACGCGCAAAGCCGCCCTTAAGCGCGAGGTGACGGCGGAGCTCAGCGCATCGAAGTGAGCCAAGCTATACCAAACAGCTAGGAGTTAGGGAGGAAGATAACAATGAGCAGTACAATGAAGAGTCCTTCCGGCAGCAAGGTCGGAACGGATTATGAGATTAAGGATATCAACCTCGCGGATTTCGGGAGGCGAGAGATAGAGATCGCGGAGAAAGAGATGCCCGGCCTCATAGCCACGCGCGAGAAATACGGCCCGCAGAAGCCACTCAAAGGCGTCCGCGTCTCCGGAAGCCTCCACATGACGATCCAGACTGCCGTACTGATCGAAACGCTCGGGGAGCTCGGTGCCGACGTACGATGGGCTTCGTGTAACATCTTTTCCACTCAGGACCATGCGGCCGCTGCGGCGGTGGTCGGCCCACCTGAGCGCGGGGGCACGCCGGACAACCCGAAAGGCGTTCCCGTCTTCGCTTGGAAGGGAGAGACCCTGGAAGAGTACTGGCGCTGCACCAAGAACGCCCTCACCTGGCCGGACGGGAAAGGCCCCCAGCTCATCGTCGACGACGGCGGGGACGCCACGTTGCTCGTCCACCGCGGATACAAGGCAGAGGATGAGCCCGGTATTCTCGATGAGCCCACGGACAACAAGGAGCTTCAGTGCGTGAACGCCCTCCTCAAGCGGACTCAGCAGGAAGATCCGCAGTTCTGGCACAAAGCCGCAAAAGAGCTCCGCGGCGTTTCCGAGGAGACCACAACCGGGGTCAACCGGCTCTATCAGATGGCGGAGACCGGCGAGCTCCTCATCCCTGCGATCAACGTGAACGACTCGGTCACCAAAAGCAAGTTCGACAATATCTACGGCTGCCGGGAATCGTTGATCGACGGCATCAAGCGAGCTACCGACGTGATGATCGCCGGCAAGACCGCAATGGTCTGCGGTTTCGGCGACGTCGGAAAGGGCTCTGCCGACGCGCTCGCTGCTTTCAAAGCGCGCGTACTGGTCTCCGAGATCGACCCGATCTGCGCGCTCCAGGCGGCTATGGACGGATACACCGTCACCACCGTCGAGGACGCGTTGCCTGAGGCGGACATCTACGTAACCGCCACCGGCAACCGGGACGTCATCACCGCCGAGCATATGGCCCAGATGAAGGATCAGGCGATCGTCTGCAACATCGGGCATTTCGACAACGAAATCCAGGTGGACGCACTGGAGAACTACCCGGGCATCAAACGCGAGAACATCAAGCCGCAGGTGGATAAGTTCACCTTCCCTGACGGCCACTCGATCTTTCTGCTCGCCGAGGGACGGCTGGTGAATCTGGGCTGTGCGACCGGCCATCCGAGCTTCGTGATGTCCAACTCGTTCACCAACCAGACGCTCGCGCAGATCGATCTATGGACCAACCAGGGGCAGCGGAAACCGAGCGTGTACCGCCTGCCAAAGGACCTCGATGAAGAGGTGGCACGGCTCCATCTGGAGAAGATCGGCGTGAAGCTCACCAAGCTTACGGACGAACAAGCAGGATATATCGGTGTGGAACCGGGAGGTCCCTATAAGCCCGACCACTACCGCTATTAGAAACCAACAGGTTTAATCACCATCAGAGTCTTTTGTGAGAGGGAGGCATCTATGGCTACGACACAAGCAGAGAAACAGGACTTCGGTCAGGACCCGACCGCAGTACGTGAGAGCGATCACTATCAGCACGAGTACGTCAGCGCGTTCGTGGACAAATGGGACGACCTGATCGGATGGGAGGATCGTACCAAGGGTGAGGGAGACTTCTTCCTCCGCACCCTTGCCCAATACGGGTGCCGGAAGGTGCTCGATGTAGCGGCCGGTACGGGATTCCATTCGATCCGTCTTATCGAGGCAGGATTCGACGTGACAAGCGCAGACGGAAGTCCGGAGATGCTTGCGCGTGCGTTCCACAACGGACGCGAGCGCGGGCACATTCTGCGGACGGTCCAGGCTGATTGGCGTTGGCTCAACAAGGACATCCATGAAGAGTTCGACGCGATCGTGTGTCTGGGGAACTCGTTCACGCACCTCTTCGACGAAAAGGATCGAAGGAAGGCGCTTGCCGAGTTCTACACCCTGCTCGATCACGACGGCATTCTGATTATGGACCAGCGGAACTACGACGCGATACTGGATCACGGGTACTCGAGCAAACACACCTACTACTACTGTGGCGACGACGTGTCCGCTGCGCCGGTTCATGTCGACGAGGGGCTGGTACGGTTCCGCTACCAGTTCACCGATGACTCCGAGTTCCACCTGAACATGTATCCGCTTCGGAAGAAATACGTCCAGCGTCTCATGTACGAGGTAGGTTTCCAGCGCGTATCGACGTACGGCGATTTCAAGGAGACCTATCGAGAGGAGGAGCCCGATTTCTTCATCCACGTTGCCGAAAAGGCGTACCGAAACGGCAGCGACAGCCGGCAGAACTGAGGAGCAGCTACGATGAGAGCCACGTACAGCGCGGCAACAGATGCCGCCCCTCGGTCCGGAACGCTGCAATGTCGCCTGCGGTTTCGCCACGACCGTGGGGCTCCAGCGTTGAGCATCACGGCGGCCGTAGAGTCGCTCTGCACATCCGGAGCAACTCCAAGTTACCAGAGGGGATTGTACTATGCATGTAGCGAAAGTCTATGAGCAACACAAGCCGGCGTTCAGCTTCGAGTTCTTCCCTCCGAAGACCGAAGCTGCCGCCCGGCGGCTTACGAAGGCAATCGAGGAGCTCAATGAGCTTCAGCCGCACGCCGTCAGCGTCACCTACGGCGCCGGCGGCGGCACGCGGGAGCTCACGCACGAGCTTGTCGTCGACATCAAACGCCGCACGTCACTCACAGTGGTATGCCACCTGACGTGCGTCGGTCACACAAAGAACGAGATCGCGGAGATACTCGACACATATTCCGAGAGCGGCATCGAGAACATCATGGCGCTTCGCGGCGATCCACCGGGAGGCGGCAGATTCGAGCCGACGCCCGGGGGATTTGTCTACGCAGCAGAGCTCGTGGAGTTCATCAAGAAGCGCTATCCACACATGGGGATCGGAGTCGCCGGATTCCCTGAAGGACACCACGAATGCCCCAACCGCTTGAACGAAATCGAGTACTTGAAGGCAAAAGTGGATGCCGGTGCGGATTACATCTGCACTCAGCTCTTTTTCGACAATCGCGATTTCTACGACTACCGCGAACGCTGCCGGATGGCCGGAATTGACGCCCCCATCGTCGCCGGCATTATGCCGATTACGTCACGGAAGGGGATGGGCAAGATGGCCGAGCTGGCTGCCGGCTCCCGGTTCCCTGCGCCCCTTCTCCGCGCTATCGAGCGCGTACAAGACGACGACATGGTCGAAAACGTCGGCATCCATTGGGCGACCGAGCAGGTTCGCGACCTTGTAGACAACGAGGTAGATGGGATCCACTTCTACACACTGAACAAGTCCACGGCAACCCGCCGGATCTACGAGTCACTCGGGGTCACCAACTCCACGCGCCTTGGTTTCACCGGAGAGCCCAACGGCGAGACGGTCACAAACGGCGCGGCCAAGCCGGCAGGCGCAGAGTAGCGCTTGCGGGCCGACAGGCTCAGAGCCACGCCGAGAGGCCGGAGAGCTGCAAGGCAGGGCGAGCGCCGGGCTGGAGCCGACGTAGGCCTGCTCCGGCACGGGAGCTGCGGCCGGCGCCTTCAAGCCCTGAAGTCGGAGGCGCGACCGTCTCCGGGGTGGCTCCCGGCCGCCGCCGGGCAGGAGGCCGTGCCGCTACGGGCGCTGCCCCAGCCGCGGCCCCGGCAGAAGGCCGGCGAGCCCGCCCCCGGGCCGCCCGGGGTCCGGTTAGAAGTACACGCCGATGCCAATATACGGAGCGATGTAGAAAGTACCGATGGTGACGTAGAACCCTTCGTCAGTTACGTAGTCCGCACCAATTCCGATGTACGGGAAAAGGAGGGCGACGGTACCCCAATGCCAGTGCGGATTGAATGTCCCCGTCTCCACCGGATCGAAATAGTGCTTCTGTGCATACCCGATGCCGCTGGAAATACCGCGGACAAGATCGATGCCGCCGCCATCAGCTTTCCTGGTACTGAGACCGATGAGCATCATATCCAGTCCGATGGACATGTCCGGTGAAAAGCTCCGGCCGGCACCGGCTTGGAACCGCTCCATCGCGACCTCGGACCGTACCGAGTGCATGCGGTCCGTCGCACTCCGGACATCGGTTGGGAAGTCGAGCGCGAAACTTGTGCCGGAAACAAGCAGAAACACTACCGCGACCGCAAGCATCCTGTACTTCCGCATAATTCCCCCTTCTCATCTGAAAGCGTGTTCTGTGAATACCCCGGGAACCGCCCAGGAACGTCCAGAACACCTCCTTGAGCTTCTCATTTATCCTCCAATCCATCCTTCGTCCTGTCAACCAAATCTGGTCCCCTCCTTCCCGGCAGGCCGCCGTTATGCCTACCTTCTAGGGAACACCCTCCACCGGCCCCCAGGCGTGACGGCCGGCCCCCGCGTGGCGGCCGACGGCAAAGGAGAACCGATGCCCATCGACCTCGAGCGAAACAACCTAGACAAATCCCTTTCGCCCTACCTGCAACAGCACCACCACAACCCGGTCCGGTGGCAGGAATGGTCCCGAGAGATTCGGGAAGCGGCGGAGCGCACGGGACGGTTGCTCTTCGTATCGGTTGGCTACGCCACCTGTCACTGGTGTCACGTCATGGCTCGGGAAGCGTTCTCCGACAGCGCGATCGCCAGGGAACTCAACACCAACTTCATTCCCGTCAAAGTCGATCGTGAAGAGCGCCCTGACCTCGATCAGTTCTTGATGTCATTCCAGCTCGCTCTCCACGGGCAAGGTGGATGGCCCCTGAACGTGTTCCTCTCCCCCGAGGGGCAACCGTTCTTCTCCATCACATATGCATCGACGGAGCCGCGTCACGGCATTCCCGGCTTTCTGGAGATTCTCCGGCGCGTCCGCTCGTATTACCAGGCAAACGAAGACGACCTGCCGGATTTTCAATTGAGACCCGTTGATGACGGTCCCCCGGCAGCCCTTCCCTCCGCAGGGGGATTCTCCTTGGATCTCGAGCGCTTTGCAGGATCGGTATCGACTCGGTTGGAAGCAGCCGCGGCGGACGACTTTCTCCAGCAGGCCACTGCGGCGTTCGACCATGAATGGGCCGGCTTCGGAACCTCCCAGAAGTTTCCTCCGCATTCCACCTTGCTTCGACTCCTCTATTCGGATGCAGCCGAGCCGGACGGCGGCGCCGAACGTCTTGCTCAGCACACACTTGATGTGATGCAGCAACGCGGACTCCACGATCACCTTGGAGGCGGGTTCTTCCGGTATTGCGTCGACCGCGCTTGGACGATTCCCCATTTCGAGAAGATGCTCTACGACCAAGCGCTATGCCTCTCGTGCTACAGTCTTGCCGCTGCGAAGTACGAGCGCCCCGACTATGCCCTGACGGCACGCCGAGCCTTCGAATCGCTTGAGAGGGACTTTCGGCACGGCGCGCTCTACGTGAGCGCACATGACGCGGACACGGAGCATGGTGAAGGTGCTACCTACCTCTGGAGTACCGGCGAGCTCAACCAACTCCTAGATAGCGAGGAATGGAAGACGTTCCAGCGTGCATTCGAGCTCCCTGCCGGCGGCAACTTCGCAGGAAAGCATCACCTCGTGCTCCGGCCCGAAGCTCCGCGTGACGAGCGCCTCGACCGGATCAAAGCGCGGCTCTTCCAGGCCCGCACCGGCAGGCGGCAGCCGTTCGTAGATCGCAAGCTCCTGACCGGTTGGAATGCCCTGGCCGGAGTCGGCGCCGTACTCGCTGCCCGGTACGCAGGCGTCCGCCACGGCGTAACCCGCGCAACCGAGATATACACCGCATTGCGCCAAGAGCACGATGACGGCGAGATACTGCGCCACTTCTCCCTCGACGGAAAGACGACCGACCACGAGTATCTGTTTGACTACGCCGCGCTTCTTCTCCTTGCGACGTTCCTAGCGGAGGACGATCAGCTGAGCCCGACCGACCTTCCCGAGCTGGAAGAGCGACTGCTCCGATTCCACCGAGGCGGCTACGGCTGGATCGAAAGCGACAACGCCGACTTCGGCCCGGTCGCCGCCGATCCCACCGACCTGCCGATACCCTCGGGTCTTTCGCTGGCAGATCTCGCGCTCGCGCGAACTGCCGTACTCACAGGCCGCGAGCCTGCCGCTTCGACGGGAACCGCAACGCCCCTTGTCTCAGACGCACGCGCGTTGCCCATCCAGCTCCGTGGTGGGCTCTTCCACATCGTCACCACGCCCGAGCCGCCGGAATGGCCCCGCCTTCCGATCCACCTAGTACGGACGGCCGGCGAACGGACACAGGACTGCTACGCCGGCGTCTGTCGAGACACGCTTCCGCGAACGTAGTGCGCCGGCGCGAAGCCCGCTCCCCTACGAAGCCCGCTCCCCTACCCGGCCCACTCTCGTACTCAGCCCGCTATCCACCCGGCTGCCCAGCCCGTTCGTCAGCCCGCACGAGGATCTTTGCGCCCAAGTTGATGGCAAGGGTAGCGTAGCCCGCGGTTGCCGGCTCCGTTAGCTCGACGCCGAAGCCCCTCTCTCCGGCCGCCTCGCCTCCGCTAACGCTCCCCGGCTCCCGCGAAGCACCGCCCGCCGGCACCTGGCCCCCACCGGGTTTTCCGGCGGCGGCCTCGTTATCACTGGCTGCAGGCGCCTTCCATTCCGCCTTCTCATAGGCCGGTTCAAAAGGACCGTATACCACCAGAGTACCGGCAGTCGGATCAACCGCTCTGAGCCGGAAGCGGTTTCCGGGAAGAAGCTGCGTCCGTTTCATAAGATCCAGGAACTCGGGGCTGTCGTCTAGGATTCGCACCACCGTGAAGAAGACGCCCTCCGTGAGCGTATCCAGCGGAACGCTCACCCGGCTCCTAATCTGACCGGACTGCGTCGGTATCGGATCACCATGCGGGTCCGTAGCCGGATAGTTCAACAAACCATCGATACGCTCAACAAAGAGATCGGAGACCGAATGCTCCAGCTGCTCGGCCTCCGCATGGACTTCACTCCAATCATAGCCGAGCACCCGCTCCAGAAATGTCTCGATCAAGCGGTGGCGGCGCAGCATTCGTACCGCCAGGTCGGTTCCGCGGTCCGTCAGCCGGCATCCGTGGCGCGGTTCATAGCGCACCAGGCCGTGCCGCGCCAAGTGTTTCACCATGGAAGTGGCTGTGCCCGGCGTAACATCCATAGCGGCCGCGATGCGCTTCATCTGCACAAGCCGCTCCGGATCGGCGCGCCCCTGCGTGTAGATAACCTTCACATATTGCTCGACGGTGCTGGTAACTACACCAGGTTCCTGCTCGCGCTCCTCCACGACGCGAAACACGTTATCCGGGCGTATGAGCGCTGTCAAGCTCGGCACACGAGTTATCCGGACATCCCGTTCGGGACATTTGAGAACGCGAGGCAGAGATTGTTGTTGGGGGAAGTCTCCCCCACGCTTCAGCCCGCGTGCCCTCCGGGCACCGGGGCGTGCTTATCGGGCTCCGCTCGCGCTCCGCCCGGCACGCCCCTCGCGGTCTTCCGCTTCCCCCACCGCCGGCAGAGCTCCGCCCGCCTGCTCCCCGACCGACCTGCCCGCCCGGTCCTACCGCTCCAAGCGTCACGCATCCGGTGTGGGAGAGTCGTAGAGGTACCGCTTGATCTTCATCGTCGGCGTCTTCTCGAAAGGCTCCGGCTTGAGGGAGAAGCGGGCCACACGAGCGTACGTGGGTAACTGCGTGTTGACATGGCCCCGGAGCTCCTCGAGGTACTCTTGCGCTGCCTCTCGAACAGACCCCGGATCTGCAGGCCGTCCCCCAGCGATTCGCTCCTGGAAGCTCTCGAGGTCGAGGTGGATCAGGGCAACGAGTTGTTTGCTATCCTCGGTGACGAGGCTATCGGAGACGAAGGGCTGCGCGTTTATGAGCGACTCCAACTCCTCCGGATAGACCTTCTTCCCATCCGGTTTCACGATCATGTTCTTCACCCGTCCACGGATAAACACATAGCCGCGCTTGTCGATGAACCCAAGATCGCCGGTCCGGAACCATCCGTCGCTGGTGAATGCGGCGTCGGTGCGCTCCGGGTCACGGTAGTAGCCGCGCATTACGTTCGGGCCACGCGCCTGGAGCTCGCCCTCCCCGGTTTCGGGGTCCGGATTGGCGATACGAAGCTCGACACCTTCCACCGCCGGACCGGTAGAGTTGAGTGCCTGGTTCCACGGACTACTTGCCGCCAGGAGGGGCGAGGTCTCCGTGAGACCATATCCTACGCCGTAGGGGAACCGCGCCTCGAAGAGGAAACGCTCGACATCCGGCGCGACAGGGGCTCCGCCCAAACCGAAGAACCGGAGTTCACCTCCGAAGCTCTGTACGAGCTTACGCCCGATTAGGCGGTGGATCGTCTTCCGAACCGGCGCAATCCGACAGAGCGCGCGCAACACTGCATTCTTCCGAAGGATGGGCGCCACCCGAGCTCGATATATCTTCTCGATGATAAGAGGAACGGACAGAACAAGGTGGGGACGCACCGATTCCAAAGCCGGCAGCAGCCGGGTTGGCGCCGGGGGCTCTCCAAGGTAGTGCACGCACATCCCGGCCGACAACGGGGCAAGCAGACCGATCGTGCACTCGTAGGTGTGCGCCAATGGGAGGATGGACAACGCCCGCTCGCCGGGAACCGCATCCGCCAGCGGCCGTGTTACCTCCACGTTCGAGACAATGTTGTGGTGAGTCAGCATCACCCCTTTCGGGCTTCCGGTCGTACCGCTGGTATAGATAATGGCGGCTAGATCGTGTTCTCGGGGAACGTGTTGCGCCCCTAGCCTCCCTGTCTCCAAGCCGTTATCGGGTCTGTTCCCGGCTTCACCGGACTCGGTGTTTCTGCGACCACCCCCCTCCGGTACCTCGCTTACCTCCGGACCGCTAGGCGAAACGAGGTCCCCTTTCTCCTCGAGGCCGGCGAACTCTTCGATCCCGACAACCAGAAGGTCATCACTCCCGGGCACCTTCGGCATGAGCCCACGGGAAGCGAACACCCCCTTCGCGCAACAGTGCTCGAGCATACTGCGAATCTCCGCCTTCGAGAAATCCGGAAGAAGAGGGACCACAACCCCGCCCATGGTAGTCACGGCCAGATATACGACCGCCCAGTTGGGGAGGTTCTGACTGAGAATTGCGATCGGATCTCCCGGGGCAAAGCCCGTAGCATGGAGCCGATTCTGAACCCACCGTATCCGGCGGACCAGCTCCTGGTAGGTCAGCTGCTCCCCCCCGACCAAAGCGAGCGCCGGTCGCTCTGCAAACAGCTCGAGGCTGCGCTCGAGCAACGATGACAAAGTCAAGCTATTGAGTGTTCTCACATCCCCGAGCCTACGTCGTGTCGGCTTCCGGCGCAAGGGTTCGTGGAGCCAGAACCAGATGTGCAAGCCCTCGCTCCTTGACGGGTGCGAAGGTGCTCCATAGAATAATCACTACGTAGCGTCCGATGTGAAGGGCATCTAGGCTGTTTCATGCAGATATTGTCCCCTGATTCACGCCCTCTGGGGCTAACAAATGACGGCTTCCTTTCGATTATTCCGGTGGGCTGTGGTTCAGCGTTTGGCAGGCGCCTAGGCCAGAACAACTACCTCCTGGTTAAGGGCTCTGAACACCTGATGATCGACTGCGGAACCGGCACACCGAGCCGCCTGAACAATCTAGGGCTATCGGTTACGGACATCCGAAATTACTTCCTTACCCACAGCCATGCAGATCACATCGGCGGACTCGAGGAGGTAATGCTCCTAGGGCGGTACGTAGCGGGACGCAAACCGTTGGCCTTTATCACCGAGGAGTACGAGGAGATTCTCTGGCATCAGAGTCTCAAGGGAGGCGCTGCCTACAACGAGCGACACGACGGCACTCATCTAGGCTTTCAGGACTTCTGGGAAGTCCGGCGTCCGGAGCCTTACGATACGGACAACCGCGACATGCGAGTCTTCGATGTAGGGACCTTGAATGTCAAGATCTTCCGCACAAACCACTTCCCCAAGCAGGCCGAATCTTGGAGGAGCGCCGTCTACAGTGTCGGAGCGGTGCTGGACGATCGCATTCTCTTCACCGGCGACACCAAGTATGATCCCAACCTCCTGCATGAAATGGAGGAACGTTTCGACATCGAGGCAATCTTCCACGACGTGCAGTTCTTCACCGGTGGAGTACACGCGTCAATCGAAGAGCTGGCCGAGCTCCCTCAGCCCATGCTCCGGAAGACGTACCTTATGCATTACGGCGATACATGGGAGTCTCAGCTCAATCGAATTCGTGAGCTCGGGTTCGCAGGGCTTGTCCAAGAGTACCACTACTACGATTTCCACTGAAGTGCGCCGGTACTGACCGCCCGGCCGTTATCCCGTGCCCCAATCATGTTCTCGTGCCATCAGCGCAGTCGGGGCAAACGCAGTTGGATCAGTACGGCTCGACGGCGGCGGCCGAAAGCCGCTGAAGCGAGTACTGACCCGTCTCACCATACCACCAAGGGCCCCGGCAAGCGCCCACGATCGCCCACTTGCCGCCGCGCTTCCAGGCGGGTTGTCCAACTGCGTTTGCTCTGTCAGCCCGGTAAGCCCCGGTAGTCCACGGCCCCGTCTACCGATGTGTCTCCCCGACCGAAGCGGCTCTCCCACCACGGAAGCCATCGGCAGCGCGCACGTCCCCGCCCCGAAGGGTATTGCCGTTCGTGAGCGCCCCGTCCACCTGTGCCACCGGCACCGCGCTATCAACCAGCTCGAATACCAAAGGGAAATCGTCTCTCGAGAGCCACTTCGCCTCGCCGTCGAGCTGTATCACCGCCCGCCCATCGTACTCCATAGTCAAGCGCTTCGCCCGAAACGCACTCACTTCCGGCATCCGGAGGTGCTCCCCACGGAAAACGGCGCCTTTGATAGCGATTCGCCGCATCAGCGAGGGGGTGGCCACCACGAGAGCGTTCTCCTCTCCCGGCAGAATCGGCTTGTTGCCCCCATACCGCCGTCCACCGCTCGCCCCGAACAGGGCGAGAACGTACCTGCCCTCCAACATCCGCTCTCCGCCGGTGGTAAGCTCGAAACGGTAACGGCCGTGTGATACCCCGACTATGCCCGTGTAGAACAGAGCGGCCAGATCCGCAAGAACCGTGTACATGTTCCCCGGAAGCCGTGATTTCAGCTGGTTGGTCACATACGAGACATATCCATCAAGCCCGACCGAGCCAATGTTGAAAGCATAGGAGCGCCCTCCCTTTGCGTCGGTAATCCGAACGACCGGGAGCATCCGATACGAGTCTAGGTCCCAGAGCCTACCAACCGCCTCGTGAAATGTGGCGCCGTCGGCAGCGTCGTTTCCTGTGCCGGCAGGGATTCGATACGCACACAGACGGCGCAACGCCTCCTCCGGGAGTCCTACGAACTGACTGAGCACCTCTGCGTGCGTTCCGTCCCCGCCGATGCTGATCACGATCTGCCGTCCGCTACCCGCTACCACTCGCTCCGCAATCTCCCGCGCTATGGCGCAGGCATGGCCCGGGTATTCGGTGATGTGTACCTGGAACCGACTGCTCAGATGCTCCGGACACCCGATGCCGCTTCTCAGCCATTTCAGCAGCGGCCGCCGTTGCGAGCGATGGATGAACCCGCCCGCTACCGGGTTCAATATGGCGTGCGCTGTCAGGTCGTCCGTTCCGGCTAGGGGGGAGCAGGCAACAACCTGGCCGATGGCTCTTGCGATTTCAAACACGTAGGCTTTTCTCATCCGGTATCCCCATGTGGCTGAGTCCCCAGCCACACCTACTTCAACACTATAAGGAACCGCTTTGTCGGGCAAGGGCCGAATTCGCCGAGAGCACGCATTCGGTGACGGTTGGGCGGGTTGCGTCACTCCGGCCGGCTTGACATAATTCAAGAGCTCGAATATGAACGCGGAGTTTCACTACTACACGACGTACTACCTCGCTACCCAGGCCGGGCTCCCGCCTCAGGACTCGTACATTCTAAGCTTCTCGGCGCAATACGTCGATCATGCCCTGGTGCCGTACGATGTACGCGTGCAGGGACGCCGGTACGTAACAGTGAACACACACTATTTCGGCTTCTGGGATCGTGCTCAGGAACGCCACGCGCTTGTCCCGTTTCATTTCCTCCCAGGGGATCCCGAACAGGCCGCGGCAATCCGCCGCGATGGGGCGTACAATCCTTTTGCCGTTACGGCCAACAACGCGCGAGCAAAGCAGCTCCTCGTCTCGGCCCTGAAGAGCCGCAACCTCTATCGTATCGGCATCGCGCTCCACACGTTCGCGGACACGTATGCGCACCAGAACTTCACCGGCAGGAACGAAGCGTTCAACAGCATCGACGACTCGACGCTCGTCCCGCCGCTCGCACATGCGCAGATTGGGCGATCGCCGGACCAGATCGGCGCAGTATGGGAGGATCCCCGCCTGGTGGAGGCGCGCCGGCGTGTCGACAACC
>PWGF01000484.1 GCA_003554375.1 Spirochaetaceae bacterium | reverse complement strand
TAGACCACGTCGTGATGGCTGAACGGAACGTCGAGCTTCGGGCGGCATACGGTGCCGCTTCGCTTTCACTGGTCGACGGGATGCCGTTGCTGTGGGTAACTCGGCTCCTTGGAGTGCCGCTTCCCGAGAAGATATCGGGGGCCGATCTTATTCGACCGGTCTTGAGGCGTGCGGCGGCCCGCGGAATGCGGGTGTACCTACTGGGCGGGGCCCCGGGGATCGCGCTTCGCGCAGCTCGAGTTCTCACCGGAGAGATTCCGGAGCTCCGTATTGTGGGGGTGGATGCGCCGACAATCGCCCTCGGCGGTGACGGAAGGGAAGCGGCGGAAGCGCTTTCCCGGATGCTGGCCTTGCGGCCCGATCTGGTCCTGCTCGCTTTGGGCGCGCCGAAACAGGAGCTCCTCATGCACCGCTGGTTCGGTGCCGGGATTACTCCGGTAATGCTGGGGATCGGAGCAGGGTTGGATTTCATCGCCGGGAAAGTAGCGAGGGCGCCGCGATGGATCTCAGAAGCCGGACTGGAATGGCTCTTCCGGCTCTGCCAAGAGCCGCGACGACTTGCCGATCGATATCTGATTCGGGACTCGGCGATACTCCCCATCTTCTATCGAATGTGGTGTGTCCCGAAGGAAAGCCGGTCTTTTCCCCTGGCCCGGTCCGGCATCATCGACTCGGCGAGCAAGGCCACTCGTAAGCAGCAGTGGAATAACAAGGCAACCGCGGCGGCAGAGAGCCCGGTGCCGGCGGACGAACCGGCCGCCTTTAGAGAACCGGTCGGGAGGTGACGCATGTTTCGGGAAATCCGGGCCGACTATCGACGACACGGCAGTTCGATTCTCAATCCGGCTCTCTGGGCCGTTGTCAACTACCGGTTCGGTGTTAGGGTCCTTAGGCTTCGGCTTCAACCGCTGCGGTGGCTTGGAGGGAAGATCTACGGGCTCAATCTGTTTCTCATTCTTATTACCAGTGGGATCCGTCTGTATCGTGAGACGAAGATCGGGAGCGATTTCCATCTGATCCATTCGGGCAACATCTCGATCCATCCGGACGCGGTGATCGGCGATCGATGTGGTATACAGCAGGATGTCACGATTGGTATGAGCATGGGCCCCGGGGTACCGGTCATAGGAGACGATGTGTATATCGGTGCCGGTGCCAAGGTGCTTGGGAGAGTCTCGGTAGGCGATGGAGCTGTGATCGCCGCTAATTCACTGGTGATTAGCGACGTTCCTCCTCGAAGCACGGCAATCGGCGTGCCGGCAAGGGTTTGGGGGTACTCGGCGGTGAAGCGGCAGCGTGCGGATGACGGAGATGAGCGTGCCGTCGTCGACCGCAACAAGGGTACCGTCCCGGAACCGGAGCCCGACGCGCAAGCCAAAGGATCGGAGATACCGGATGGAAGACGCGTTGTTCGCGGATGAAAGGGCTGAGCTTCGCAAGAGGGTCGGCAGAGTTAGAAGCCTCGTCACGTTGACTGAGTCCGACCTCTGGTCAAGTCATCAGAATTCAGTGTTCAAGGCAGACGGCTTCTCGGGTACCCCGCTATTCTACCCGGTGTACCGGTGGGACCGGTACTACTCGTACTCTCCGTTCCTGCTCCTCCTCAAGAAAGGGCGCTTTTGCCCGACTGATGCTTTCCTTCGACACGACCGGACCCTTGCGCGAGAGGTGGCGCGGCCCACTCCCCTTATCGACCGGGAGATTGAGCGTATTGGGGGGCCCGCTTGCTTGACTCTTGAGTCCGAGAGCGTGGATTCGTTCTGTCGTCGCATGGCGGAGTCCATGCAACACGACGTAGCCGAGGTGGAGAGGAGGAACCCCGGTAAGACGAATGTCGTCTTATGCGGAGGAGCCGACAGTTGCAATCTTCTCCTACTGAGCTGGAGGAATCCGGTGGTAGCCTACAGCGCGATGCCGAACCTTCCTCTGGTGAGAGAGTTCGTCAGGAGAAACGGGCTCGACATTGAAGTCCTTGAGCTCTTCGACACCGAAGATGCCTGTCTCCGGCGGAGAGAGATCGCCGAGTCCTTTGGGCTTGTGAGCCTGGAGAACTGGAAATGGACCGCTCACCTGCGCAAGATTGCTGAAGAGGCGGGCGGGCAGCTTATCATCTGGAAAGGGCAGGTTGCCGACGCCTTCCTTACCGGCTATTGGCGTTACTATACCTATCGCAAACAGACGTTCCACGCGTATATGCGGCGTTGTTACGGCAAGCTGGCTGAATATCTACCTTCTACGCTCGATCGGGTCTTCGCTCGATGGGCGATCGCCGACTTTCAGCGAAGCCTCTGGGAGCGGGCCGCGGTTCTGCAGGGATCCCACATGGGGTTTCTCCGCTCGATTTCGGACTGCCTTGTTCTTTCAGGGTATCACGGGCCCAAAACGATGGGGGTGTGGACGTCGTTCGACTTGAAGTCCATAGGAAACGGTGATCTGCGGCCGGGAATCGGCCAATGCCTATTTGGAAAGCAGGTCTGGTACCCGGCAGCGAACCCGGCGCCACCGCCTTCACGCTTCCGCGCTGGGTTTCGAAGCCGGCGTGGCCTCTTGGAAGCTTTTGCATGGTACGGGATCTCCGTGAGCGAAAGCTCTCGGAGGCCTGTAGGATGCATCTTGGCTTGAACGGTAGGTCTTGAACGGTAGGTCTTGAACGACACGCAAGGAGGTGGGGTGCGTAATCCAACAGACGACCGGATAGTCTCCAGGGGAGCGGAGGCGCCCTTCGTATTGACGAGAAAGACGCCCGAGAAGGGCCGGCGCTACGTACTCATCTCGCCGTGCCGGAACGAAGCCGCCTACATGGAAGAGACCTTTGCGAGCGTGCTGTCGCAGTCGGTTCGGCCGGCTCGGTGGGTGGTGGTTGACGACGGTTCAACCGATGAGACGCCGAGCATTCTTGCACGGTATGCCGCGCGATACCAGTGGATCACCATCGTCCACCGACCCGATCGAGGAGGGCGGTCGGTGGGAGCCGGTGTCGTAGACGCCTTCTACGACGGGTACGCTGCGATCAATCCGGACGACTACGATTACCTATGCAAACTCGATCTGGACCTCCGGTTGCCGCCGCGCTACTTCGAGATCTTGATGACACGCATGGAGTCCGATCCGGCAATCGCTACGTGCAGCGGTAAGGCGTATATTATAGAGGGCGGAAGACTCGTCTGTGAGCGGCATGGCGACGACACATCGATCGGGGCCACGAAGCTCTACCGGACATCGTGCTTCAAGACTATAGGTGGTTTTGTCCGGAGCCTCATGTGGGATGGTATCGATTGCCACAGGTGTCGGATGTACGGGTGGATAGCATGCAGTTGGGACGAGCCTGCGCTTCGGTTCGTCCATCTGCGGCCGATGGGTTCGAGCCAGCAGAGCATCTTCGTAGGGCGGATGCGTCATGGACAGGGACAGTATTTCATGGGGACCGGCTTCCTCTTCATGTGCGCGAGTGCGTTGTACCGGGTGAATCAGAAGCCGTATGTGGTCGGGAGTCTTGCAATGGTGTGGGGATGGGTGCGGAGTGCGCTCGAACGCCGTCCGCGATACTCGGATCTCGAGTTTCGGGCATTCTTGCGTGCGTACCACAAACTCGCCCTCATACGTGGAAAGAAACACGCCATGGGGAAAGCGGTGGTGGTGGGCCGCTCGCTTGGGCCGTCGGCCGGCCGCTTTTTCGATGCGAACAGGAAGGTACAATGATGCGACCGACGTTTCGATTTTGGCAGTTCGTTTTGGTGGCGGTGATTGCGTTCTTGGTCTCCGGCCGAGGGCTCGCTGAGGACCGGCCGAGCGGGCTCCGGGTTATCTCGGAGCCCGACGGCGGGTTGCCGCTTGATAGTCCGATAAGCACCGGCCGAGGGGTAGCCCCGCTCAGCGTTCATTTCACTGCGGATTTCGCTACCCAAGGTGACATGACGGACCGATTTCGCAACTACCACTACCTATGGGACTTCGATGACCCAGAGAGCGGCACGTGGAACACGAGCGGAAAGGAGAAGGGCGTGGCTCGAGGGCCGGTCGCGGCACATGTCTTCGAGCGGCCCGGCGTGTACAACGTAACTCTCGAAGTGAGTCAAGGGGCCGGCGTCGTTACCAGCGAGAGCTACACAATCGAGGTGATTGATCCCGACCTGTACTACGCGGGTGAGAATACGATCTGCGTAACGCACGCCGGCAGTAGCGATTTCGCCGGCGCTCCTGCGGGCGCGAGACTGATCGCGACCGACGATCTATCCGAGATCACGCAGTACGCTCAGGCCGGCCGGAGGATTCTTCTCCGTCGCGGATCTTCATGGAGCACGGATGGTCTTACATGGCCGCGGAACGGCGGGCCGGTAACGATTGGAGCATACGGCTCCGGAGCTCGCCCCGAAATCACGGTAACCGGCGGGCACTTCCTCGAACTCGATCAGAAGCAGGACTGGCGCATCATGGACATCGTGCTGCGTGGGGCCGGGGGAGAATCGTTGGGCGGGAATCGTGACATGCAACGTCTTTTGTTTCTGAGGGTCGGCGCGGAAGGGTTCCGAACGGCAATTGGGTGGTCGCACTGGGTCTTCACTGAATCGGACCTAGCCATGAAGCGTGATTTGGCGATCGTCGAGTGTGATCTTTCGGAGAGTACCGGCATGACGGTATTCGTTTCCGGCGAGCGCCTGGTCATGCTCGGAAACGTCGTAGCCGACTCCGAAGACACCCACGTCGTCAGAATCTGGCACGCCTACCGCGGTGTCGTGGCTCACAACGACTTCAAGGACGCAAGTACCGCAAGCCAAACCGGGCGCCACGCGTTGAAGATGCACGGACCCAACGCAGTGGCCGACGACGGAAGCGCGAGCGCGAACACCGATGAGGTGGAAAACCGCACGCAGTACAACGTCGTGTCCGACAACGTCTTCGGGTCTTCCGGGCCGTGGCCTGTAG
>PWGF01000089.1 GCA_003554375.1 Spirochaetaceae bacterium | reverse complement strand
CTGGTGCGGAATCTTCCATCGCCGTCGCGCCTATTGCGGCTTGGCCGCTGTACCGGCCAGGGGCGCCTCACCTGCCGCCCTCAGGGCGGGCATGCCTGTCCCCAGTCCCGACATCCACGCGTGCTGCGGGAAGAACGGTAACCGCTGCCGGGACAACCGCTACCCCGACCACGCCGGTTGTTATGGTGATAGGAGCTCAGCGCTACCGCTCCGAACGGCCGGCGACAAGCTGCGAGGTCGTAACGAATTCGATCCCTTTCTCCTTAAGCTCATCGTAGAGATCGCGGAGGACCGTGGCAAGCTCCGGGTTCTGGACATGCCCGATCAGCACGGCATGGCCTTGCTCCAGAGCAAGCTGAGCGCCCTGCCGAACGTTCTCCGCCATTGCGTCCGGATCGGGATTGTTGTCAATGAACACGTGGCGTTCCAGAGCCGGGATACCGAGCTCTCGCGCAGCCTCCGGAATCACGCTATCAGGCGAGGTTCGAGAGTCGAGGAAGAAGAAGTCATCGTTCGACATGCGCGCGAACTCCCGGAGAACCGCTCTAACGGTCGATAGGTCCTCGCCGGCCTTGGAGCCCATATGGTTGTTGGCACCTGTGTATCCCGGAACCGTCTGCAGGCTTCTCCGCAGCGAAGAACGAATCGCTTCCGGATCCTGCCCGTGGTAGATCGTGCCCGGCCCTGGGTCTCGACCGTCGGAGGCTTCGAGCGGAAGATGCACGATCACCTCATGCCCGGCCTCGGAAGCTCGCATCGCGCAAATCTCGGAATAGGGGAGCTTAGGCAGAATCGCCACGGTAAGCGGAAAGCCCACCTCCAAGAAGGGAGCAAGGTCGACATAGGAATAGCCGGCGTCATCGATCACGATTGCCATGCGGGCGGTCTCGGGTTCCCCTGCAGCACGATCGCGATCACGATCGGGCACCGGCTCCGCGTCGGGCAGCGGCTCGGCGTCCGGCTCCGGCTCGGGCATTCGTTCCTCTTCCGGTTCCGGGGCGGGAACAGGGTCCGTCGGCGTAGATGTCTCCGGTTCAGGCGGCTGAGGCGATTCAGGGGAAGAATCGCTTTCAGAGGGGGGCGCGGATCCACGACCAGCTACTCCTTCTGAGGGGGGCTCCAAGGTTCCCGGCAGCAGGACAACGAGGGCCAGAAGAAGGAGCGAAATTGCCCCAAGAAGCGCATAGAGGCGTCGTAGATAGCGCGTCCGCTCCGCAGCGGACATTTTCCCCCGGGATGATCGGCCACCGGAAGATCGCGAGGGGCGCTTTGACTGTCGAGGTTGATAACGATGCTGTCCCGGAACGCGGCGCGCCATTCGCGATGACCGCTCCTGCCTAGACATACTCCTTCAGCTCTTCGGCATGCCGTCTGAGCTTCTTGAGTGCCTTGATCTCGATCTGGCGGACGGTCTCCGGTGAGATCCCCATATCGGAACTGATCCGTTTCAAGGTGCGGCGCTTGCCGCCATCCAGAGCGAAACGGTACGTAAGGATGCGCTGCTCTCGTTCGTCAAGCTTCTCGAGGATGCGACGGGCACCGTCACGCGTAGCCTCGCGCAACACGTTGGTGTCCGGTGAGTAGCTATAATCCTCACACACGTCGTGCAGAGTACCCGCGTCTTCGTTGATAGCCCCGTCGAGGCTTGCAGGCGAACCAGCGATGCCCATTATCTCGACAACCTCGTGCCGGGCCATCCCCACTTCTTCTGCGACCTCATCCACCGACGGTTTGCGCATGAGCCGTTGGCTCAACGTATTGTAGCAGTGCTGAATCCTTCGCAGGGCTTCTTCCTTGCGATGCGGCAGACGAATCGGGCGCCGCTTGTTGGCCAATGCTCTGGTGATAGCCTGCTTGATCCACCACGAAGCATACGTAGAGAACCGCACTTCTTTCCGGTGGTCGTATTTGGCAGCGGCGCGGACCAAACCGAGGTTGCCTTCCTGCACAAGGTCCAAGAACGAAACGTCCGGACATGCGAAGCTCTTGGCCACTTTCACCACCAGGCGGAGGTTGCACTCGATTAGCCGGCTGCGCGCCTCGTGGTCTCCCTTCTGAATACGGCGAGAGAGATCCAACTCCTCTTCGAACGACAACAGTGGAGATTTCTTGATCTGCTCGAAATACGCCTTTAACGTGTCTTCCTGGTGCGACTGCTGTTGCTTCTGCCTCACATCCTTCGTCATAACACAACTCCTCATCTGCCTATCACTTAGCAATCATCGTGCCAACAGTAGTTCAGTCGCTCTGTATCTCTATAATTACTTATATTTAAAATACTTAAGAAGCAGCCTTCAGCCGCCCCCATTCTCCACCACCCCCGGGGGCGTTGAAATTTGTGTACACCATATCGAAAGCGTATTCCCGTTTTCGCTACAGAATCAGGCATGCGCAGCAGTTTGAATGGACACCGAAACAAGAGAGGGAGCAGAAGCCGTGGCGTGAGTGTGGGAAGAGGCGTACGCCGGGAGCTGTGCGGCAAGCACATGCCGAACAGTATATGCATATTGTCATATATCGGCAAATCTGAAGACTAAATCCGGCGGCGGATGCGTGACGGAGTCTGTGTACGAGGGCCGGGTCTCTGCTACGGCCGGGGGGTTTGAAGGTCGTAAGCTCCGGCCGCCCGTTGCGTCTGTAGCGCCGGTGGTCCACCGTCGGCTCGAGCCCCGCCTTGAAGGAGCTCTTGAATGCGCCCGAAGCCCGTCGGTTGTCGCGGAAGACGGCCTTCCGACGCTCCTCCAAGCCGTCCTCCGTCGGAAGAGCTGCCGTTCAACCCGGCCGAGGCATCGGGACCTTCCTCCGCACCACTATCCACGCCGGAAATCGAACCGGGGGACTCATACTCTTGGAGCTGATCGTAGATCATATCGGCCAGGCCGAACGTTCCGGTTTGCGCCATCATCTGCGAGTACTCGGTGAAGAGCATGTCTTCAAATATCTCTTCGGCGAAGCCACCGTGCAGCAGGCTATTCTCGCGGTCTACGGTATCGAGCATCGCGTCGAGCATCTGTTTGACGAACAGCGACTCGAATTCCTGAGCGACTTCGCGGAGGCGATCCGGCGCTTCGTTCTCGTTCCCGCTCACGTGCGGAACGTTCGTTCCTGGTACGCTCCCCATACCGGGTACAAACGCTCCCGCACTCGAGCCCATTTTCGCCACGCCGCCTTGAGCTTCCGGATGTCCCGTTAGTCCTCCGACCATCATCTCACTCCCGGCTTCCACGCGTTACTACCGCTTCATCTGATTGGCCATGGCAAGCATGTCGTCACTCGTCTGGACCGCCCGCGAGTTCATCTCGTATGCTCGCTGAGCAACGATCATGTTCACCATCTCGTTTACCGCATCCACGTTCGATTCCTCGATGAAGCCATGCTGGATCCGTCCCATCCCTTCCTGGCCGGGGACGCCTGCGACCGGCTCGCCGCTGGCGGGCGTCTCCATAAAAAGGTTCTCGCCCACCGCGTCCAACCCCGCCGGGTTTGTGAAGCGTACCAGCTCAAGCCGGCCAACCGTCAGCGGGGCCTCCTGGTCAGGCAGACGCACGGTTACCCGGCCGTCGGTAGTGACGTTCACCGAGTCCTGGATGAACCCTTCGGGCATTATGATCTCCGGAATCAGCCGATAACCTTGGCTCGTCACCAGCTGGCCGTTGGAATCGATGTTGAAGCTGCCGTCACGGGTATAGGCGTCTTGGCCATCGTAAGTCTGCACGCGGAAGAAGCCGTCGCCTTCGATCGCCATGTCGGTGGGCACCTGAGTCTCCCGAAGAGGTCCCTGCTCGAATATCTTTTGGGTCGACGATACGGTGGAGCCGTGACCAATCTGCTCTCCGACCGGACGCAACGTGTGCTCGGTCGCCCGCGTACCGGCTGTCCGCATCGTCTGGTATATTAGATCCTGGAAGTCGGCGCGATTTCGCTTGAACCCGTTGGTGTTCACGTTGGAGAGATTATTCGAAACTGTATCGATGTTGAACTGCTGGGCGTTCATACCGCTCGCTGCGCTATAGAGTGACCGTACCATGGCGTTCTCCTATTGTTATTCCTGTCCCTCGTCTTGTCCCGGTGGCTCGGACCGGCGAAGGTGCCGACGCCTTACTGGGGTCTCAGGACCGTCTGAAGAAGCTGACCAACAGTGTCGTCCTGAGACTGGATAACCCGTTGGTTCGCTTCATAAGCCCGGTTCACCTCGATGAGCTGAACCATCTGATCCACCGGATTCACATTCGCTCCTTCGAGAAACCGCTGATGAACGCGCGGTCTATCTGCGCCCTCGGCTATATGGGGGGCCCCGCTGTCCCACGTGTGCCTATACAGACTGTCTCCCTGCTTCCTCAAGTACCGAGGCTGGTCCACGTCGACGATACGCAGCCGGTCCACCTCCTGGGAATCTTCCCAGCGGTTCTCGCGCTCCGATACGAGCCTGCCCTCAGGGTCGGCAACCGCGGCGTTCTGTGTCACAACTCCGTCTTCATCGATGTCGAAGTTGTGCTCCTGAATGCGGATGTAGCCGTTCTCACCGAGCACCGGATACCCCTCGCCGGTCACGAGCATGCCCTCCGGACCGAGGTGGAAGCTTCCGTTCCGCGTAAGGCGCTCGCCATGCGGTGTATCCACCACAAAGAAGCCGTCTCCTTCAAGCGCAAGGTCGAACGGATTCCCGGTCTCCTTGAGTTGTCCTTGCTCAAAGACGGTGAACACCTCGTTCGTCTCGACGCCTGTGCCGAGCTTTCCGACAACCGGAGCCCGATCCACTGAACCGAGCACAGGATGTTCTCCGCTCAGCGGAAACTGCATTTCTCCGTCGTCACGAAGCCGGCGCAGAAGCAGCTCCGGAAACGCCTTGTGGACGGCGGCGTCACGATTGTAAGCCGTCGTGTCAACGTTCGCCAGATTGTTCGAAAGGGCGTCCATCCGCGT
>PWGF01000301.1 GCA_003554375.1 Spirochaetaceae bacterium | reverse complement strand
CTTGAAAACATGCTTCTTACCTTTCTCTATCATCTCAAAGTAACGTGTATCGGCCATAAATTTTTCACCTCCACAGTATACCCTTTGTATACCATCCTTTTTAAAATTATCCCCTCTAGGTGCCGTTTTTGTGAAAACCGGTAAATCAAGGGACAGAGAGGTTTTAAGGCCCCTTCAACAATCGGAAAGAGGGAAAACACACCTATATGTAGAGATATTTCTCTGGATTTAAACTATATAAAGGGGGCTCCAAAAAAGTTATACCAATATATCACCGCAAGTGAAAACTATGGGGGACAGCAAGATCAAAACTACTGCAAAACTTTTCATAGCACTCTCCGCACTCCTAGTTCTATTTCCCACTGCTGCAGGCATATCCCAGGGCGAGGCAGAAGTAAACGTCGACGAAGCCGTAACACAGAGCTTCAACGAAGGCGAAGACGAAGTAAGGGTCATAGTCCGTCTTAAAGAAGAGGCAACAGAACAGATCAAAACACAGACCATGAACGCCCTGGACGAGAAAGGCGTAAGACACACCTTCTCCTCCTTCAACGGTTTCTCGGCGACGATAAGCGAAGAGGAGTTGGAAGGGCTTAAAAACCAAGGTAATATAGAAAGCGTTCGAAAGAGTCATCATGTGACAACTTTCTTAGATGAATCCGTGCCCCTGATAAACGCGACATCAGTTTGGGACATCCAAGTGGACGATACCAACATAACCGGAAAGGACCAGACGGTCTGTGTTATAGACACTGGCGTGGATTATAACCATACGAACTTGGGTGGCGGCTGGGACGAAAAAGTCATAGCAGGAAATAATACCATAACAATGGAAGAATGTACTGATGAAAATCCTGAACCTTGTATGGATGACCATTTTGATAGCCACGGGACACATGTTGCAGGCATAGCAACGGCAGACGGAGAACTCCGGGGCACTGCACCTGACGCCAACATCGCTGTTGTGAAGGCTTTAGATTCTGATGGCGAGGGAAGCTTCGATGATGTCGTAGCTGGAATAGAGTGGTGTACAGATAACTCCGAGGATTTGAACATTTCTACAATAAGCATGAGCTTAGGGACTGATTGTAATGATTCTCCAGAATTATGTTTCGACAACTTCGGAGAATGTGAATCTGAATTTTCAGAGGAAACTAATGCAATAAATGACGCTGTTGGAGAAAATATAACAGTGCCCATTGCAACAGGAAACAACGCTAATGAAACCCATATCTCATCGCCTGCCTGTATAGAGAACGCGACGAGGGTTGGTGCAACAAATAAAGATGATTCTATTGCTGATTACTCAAACCGCTGGAATAAAAGCATGTTCGTCGCTCCTGGATCTGGTATCAATTCCACAGAAATAGATGATGAATATGGTGATAAAGATGGCACCTCCATGTCCACGCCGCACGTATCCGGGGCCGTGGCCATAATGAACCAGTATCTTGAAGGAAAGGGCAGGAAAGAAAACGTCTCATACATTGAGAATGTGCTGAATCAAACAGGTAAACGGGTAGAGGACGACCACAGAAATTATACTAGAATAGATACCCATGGGGCGATAACCTCTATGGGCTCACTCTTTCAGGTCAACATAGAAGATCCTGAAGACGGTGATGGTCTTCCCCTGGGCGAAAACATCACCGTAAACTATACTGTTGAAAACCCAGGTGACGGAGATACTCAGAACATTACCTTAAATATAACGGATGAAGAAGGAGGTGTGATAAGCGAAGATCACGAAGAAGTTACACTTGGAAGCGATGATATGTCAGAGGGTAACTTTACGTGGAACACAACAGGCGAAGACTTCGGAGATTACGATATAAGGGTCTCCGCAGAAGACGACTATGACTTGGTGACCGTATCACTGCTGGATGAATTTAATCTAACGATTGAAGAACCGACCGGCAAAGACAGCATTAAGGTGAACGGTGATGATATTTCTTATCCCTACGAGGAAAGGCTTCTCGAGGGTACGGAGGTAGAAGTCAACGCCACTCCTGCTGATGGATGGGTCTTTGATCACTGGGAAATTAACGATGGGGAAGAAAATCAACCAAATATAACCGTGTTGATGAACGAGGACAAGACTCTGGAAGCACATTTCCTGGAACTTTTCAACCTCACATTAGATGTAGAAGGACAGGGAAACATTTCCGTTGAAGATGAATCTTATACGCCAGATGACCTTCCCGAAGACTTCGAGTTTAAAGACGGCAAGGATGTGCATATAAAAGCCAATCCCGAAGAAGGATGGTTCTTTGGTGGTTGGAAGGGCGACGTTGACAATGTAAGTGATGTCAACTCAAATGATACATTCATAGAAATGAAGGACGACTATAGTATAAACGCTACCTTTTCACAGATCTTGGTCGAAACAGGTCATGTCAAGGACATAACAAGTGCATCAGCTCAACTCCACGGAAGCCTATCCGAACTCGGTGTAGACGAGGCAAACGTTTCTTTCGGATACAGGGAAATGGGAAAAGGTACTTGGGATCAGTCTGATGGTGAGAACCTAAGTGAAACACAGGACTTTAACGAAACTGTAGACGGTTTGAGTCCGAATACAACATATGAATACAGAGCAGTAGCTGAATGGAATGAAAACAATGTAACAGGAGAGATCCAGAACTTCACGACACATAAAGATGTCGAGGTATTTACACTTGCACCGGAGGAAATAACAAACGAAAGTGCGACTTTCCGGGGCAATATTACTGACATATATGTGGAAGAAGTAAACGTCTCTTTCTTTTACCGTGAAGTAGAAGGGGAAGAATGGGATGAAGAAGAAGTTGACAATATATCAGAACCACAGGTAATTGACCTCGAAGTTTCTGAACTAGATCCTTTCACTTCGTACGAATACAAAGCATTTGTAAGTTGGAACGAAGAAGAGAACATAAGCGCCGAAACGGTTGGTTTTGAAACAACAGGCCCCGAACCAGAATGGTCTCATGATGAGGGAGCCTACAATATAACCAGCGCAGGCGAACTACAGTGGATGGAAAACGACCTTGAAGGTGACTACTTCCTTTCAGAGGATATCGATGCTTCTGATACCAGTGATTGGTACAACGGAAAAGGCTTTAATCCAATTGGACATATCGGGGAAGACGGCTCGGTAGCATTCAACGGAACTCTAGATGGGAAAGGCCATACAATAGAAAGCCTCAGGATAGATAGACCTGAAGAGTTCTTCGTAGGAATATTCCAGTTCTTCGACGGCAAAGTCAGTAACTTAGTGATTAAAGATATATCCGTTCAGGGGCTCGAGGATGAGGATGAAGAAGGTACAGGTGCTCTAACAGGGCTTAGTTCAGGTCTACTTGAAGGTGTAAAAGTTTCTGGAGAAGTTAATGGTTCAAGTGCTGGAGGTATTACTGGTACAAATTTTGGGATGATAAGAAAATCAAAATCATCTGCTAAGATAAACGGTGGCGATAATGAAGGAGGACAAGGAGGTGGAATAGCACCCATCAACTTCGGCGAAATTTCAAGCTCTTTTGTGGAGGGAAACATAAACGGAAATATTTCTGGTGGACTCGCAGGAATCAACAACGGAGAAATATTTGACTCATACAGTAAAGCGAATGTTTCCTCTGATAATTTGGCCGGGGGACTCATTGGAATTAATGGCGATTCAGATGAGGATACAACAGGCAATGTAACAAGATCTTACGTTGCTGGAAATACGACCACTGAAGAAGGTGGTGGTCTGATTGGTGAACATAGACTGGGTAGAATCGAATATTCATTTTGGAACAACGAGACAAGTGATCAAAATGCTACATTCGGGATGATAGAAGAAAATGCTACCTATGAAAACGTAGAAGGCCTTAAAACAGACAAAATGATGACAAATACTACCTATGACGAGTGGGATTTTGCAAACGTGGACGAGAGGGACTACAGAGACATTGACCACACATGGAATATGGTTAACGGGACTGTTTATCCGTTCCTCAGCTGGGAGCATACACCGATACCGCAGGTCAAGACCAGAGATGCCGAGAATATAGGTATTCAACAGGCTGCCCTGATGGGCGAGGTGACGCATGTCGGCGAGAAAGGGGATGTGAATAAGTCGTTCCAGTACAGGAAAGATGGTGATGAAGAGTGGGAAGACACCCTGAACGAAACTCTGGATGAGACAGGATGGTTTAATATAAGCATAGATGGCTTGGAAAACAAAACCTCATACGAGTTCAGGACACTGGCAACCTGGAAGGACAATGGAGACGTGGAAAACTATACGGGTGAGATCAAAACCTTCAAAACAGGACCTGATGTTGAAACTTTGGGCGAAGAAGATGTTGATGATGAAAGTGCTACCCTTGTGGGTGAAGCCCTGAAAATAGCAGGTGATGAAGAGGTGGAAGCCTTCTTCAGATGGAGAGAGGACGGTGATGATGATTGGGAAGAAACAAGTGATGAAACAGTTGAAGAGGTGGGTGAATTTGAGGGAACTATAAGCGATCTTGAACCGGAAGCAAAATATGAGTTCAAGGCCGTCATAGAGTGGGAGTATAATGGCGAAGATTACGAAATAACCGGCGATATAGATGACTTCGAGACCGAGGAGCTTGATGAGGAAGAGGAGCCTGAGCCTCCTGAGATGCCCGAGGAGGAAGACGACGTAGTCGTGGAGACGCTTAGCGCTCAAAACGTTACGCATGATTCGGCGAAGCTTCGCGGTGAGGTGGTCGAGCTAGGTGAAGTCGATGAGGTCGATGCATACTTCAGGTACCAGAAGCATTACGACGGTGAAGGATGGATAGACTTGGACGGGGAAACAGTGGACGAAGAAGGCGAGGAGTTCGAAAGAACCGTGACCGGTCTAACGGAGGACACTGCCTACGAGTTCGAGGCCGTTGCAGAATGGGACGGAGGCAGCGAAGAAACAACAGGAGG
>PWGF01000055.1 GCA_003554375.1 Spirochaetaceae bacterium | reverse complement strand
CGGCGCGGGCTCGATTGCCGCTTCCGGCTCCTCTTCGAGCTCCGCCTCAGGCGCCTGGTCAACGGAGAGCCCGGGCTCGTCCGGGGCGTCCAGCGGACGTTCACAGGCTCCCGCGGCAACCATGAGAAACGCCGCAGCCGCGATCCCAAGCCCGCAGGCGCCCCACTTGCACAGCTTCACTATTCGATCTCTTTCAGTCATTCGGGTCATCGGCGTATCCTGCGTCGGTAATGTCCCAGTCGTATTCGTCGGTCAGAGTCTCCTGAGCATGTTTTGCCTCGTCGGTATATTCAGAGTCGCCGGCGTGAAATTCGACCTCTTCTTGAAGACCGTTTTCCTCGTCGCCCAAGGCGGCCCAGCCCTTCAGAAGGTCATCGTACAACTCATTGTTCGTGTCGTTTTCATTGAGATCCACGTTTCCCTCGTACTCATCCTCGCCTGCAAACATCTCCTGGGCCGACTTCAGGCTGCCAACGTCCCAGTCGGCGATGCCTCCCTCACCGTCGTCGCCGGCCAAGGCCTCCGGCGAGGACTGAGCGCCTTTGAACATGCGGTTCATGTTTTTCACCTTGGAGACATCCCAATCCTCAATCTCTCCGTCGTCGTCGCCAAACGACTGAGCCCCTTCGAACATCGAGCTCATGTCGGTGACGCCGGAGACGTCCCAGCCGCTCAGATCGCCGTCAAATGAGTCGGCCCCTTCGAACATACGGTCCATCTCAGTTACTTGGCCAACCTCCCAATCGCCGATATCGCCGTCGAACTCCTCTGCATCTAGGAACATCGAGGTCATATCCGTAACACCGGAGACATCCCAATCCTCGAGTCCGCCGCCTTCAAAGGCCCTCGCCCCACGAAACATCGATTCGAGGTTAATATCGTCTTCTTCGCCAAACGGCCCGTTGTCATCCGCCCAGTCTCCCAGATCCTCGTCGAAACTCCAGGCATGCCGGAACATCGAGCTTGCATCGGTGACAGCTGTCATATCCCAGTCGCCGATGTTGGGTATCCCATCCAACTCATGCGCACCTTCGAACGCACTGGACATGTCCTCTGTTCCGGACAGATCCGGCGTGTCATCGGTGTCGGCGGCTGTAATCGTCAAATTCTCTGCGCCCGAGAAATACTCCCCCGCATTCCCAAACGCCAGTGGCCCCCACTCCTCGATCTCGACCAGCTTGTTCTCGTCGCCACCACGCCGGCTTCCTGTGCCTCCGAAACTGAATCCCTCGATCTCTCCCCAGATCTTCACGTCTACCTCTTCTTGGGGGGTCTCGTACGAGTAGATCAGTCCGGGATCATCAGGGTAGGCTTCCCCGGAAATGTAGAAGGGATCTTCGCCGTCACCCCAATCTACCATGAAGTCGTATCTCCCTTGGTAGCCGTCGTCCTCGTAAACCAACGGAAGCGCGATCTGGTCGTCGTCGGAGGCGGCACCTCCTTCCTCCGTATTCCATACCGTATGGAACACTCCGTCGGCCTCATCTGGGTCCTGTGGAAGATCGCCGGAATCACCGACTTCGATTGCCTCTCCGTCGCGGTCGGTTATTTCCGGCTCCTCCTCGAAGCGCTGCGCCAGGAGCTGAAGATTGACTTCGGAAGCATCATTGCCCTCCAGATTGACGGTGTAGAGGCTGTCGAGCTCCGCAAGCGGAGTCACATCGGATACGTTGTTGTCTTGCAGATAGAGGTTTTCAAGGTCCATCTGTGCAAGCGGTGTGACGTCCGACACACGGTTCCCGGCAAGATCGAGCTCCTTGAGATTCTCCAGCTGCTCGATGCCGCCCAGATCTCTGATGTCCTGGTCGGTCGCCTCCAGCTCCTCGACGTCGTCCACATGGTCCTCGCCCGTGTTTAGGATAGCGGCCTCCAGATCATCGTCCTCGATGCGGTCCGTATCCAAGCCCTCCATCTCTTGAACGGGGTCCTCCCGGTCGTCCAGGTCGTCCGGGGCTTCCGGCAAGATCTCGGCATCCTCAGGAAGCTCGTCCTTGAGCTCATCGAATTCATCCTCGGGAATCCCGGTGCCGGTAAGATCGACCCACTTCAGCTCGTCCAGCTCCGTCAGTGCATCCAGCCCCTCCTCCAGAGGATTCCCGCCAACGTCGACGTTCCGTAACGTTCCCACCTGCCGCAAAGGCGAAAGGTTCGCAATTTCGTTGTCCGACACGTCGAGGACCTCGAGCTCCGGAAGATATCCGATTCCCTCCAGGCTCTTGATCCCGGAATCCGATGCCTCGAGTGTCTTGATCTCCTTGAGGTGGTCCTCGCCGGTTTCGAGGATGGCATCGAAGAGCGCATCGTCGTCGATATGCCCGTCTAGATGCTCCGGATGGACTTTGGGATCGAGTGGATTGTGAAACTCGAGCTCCAGGGGACAGCCTGCAAGCAGAACCAGAACCGCTGGAGTTATGAGCCCCCGCAGGGCTCGATGCGGAGATACTCTCGTGCGCTGTATTGCCGCTACTCTTACATCCGTCATTGGCTCGTGCAGACCTGGTTTGTGGCATAAATCTGTTTTGCGAGTAACTTATCACGTTGGACGTGCTTTCACAACGACTGTGCGCACGATGTCACGGAAACCTCGAGCGCCACTGCTCAACGCACGCAGCCGTCAACCGGATTTACCCGGCCACACTACGACCACCGCGGGCGCCGCCTCCCCCCCGTCCAGCTCGTACTCTTCCACGGGCGCGCCGACCGGTTGCGCGTCCCTAAGCGTAATGGTACTTCCACGCGAGACGAAGTGAAGCTCACCAGCTACGCGGTCACCGTCGTAGTGCGCCGCACCGTCGGCCGCAACCACCAGGGTCCCCCGTGTCTCCGTGCGCTCCCGGGTTACCGCTCGCTCCAGCGCCAACCGCTCCTCCAGAATCTCGCCCCGCTGCCTTCTGGGAGCACGGCGACTCTGCCAACGGGCAACGGCTGCGTACGTGAGCGCCGCCGCGCCGGCTCCCACCGCCCCCCACTGGGCAATTCGCAGGCGGTTTGCCGTATCGCGATACTCCTCGGCCTCCTCTCGTGCGGCGACCAGCGCTTCACGGTCGTCGGGGTCGTCATACGCCTGGTACTCTTCGTACGCCTCCTCCGCGCGCTCGGCAGCGCTCCGAGCCGGTCCCAGCGCAATAGCAGCTCCACCGGCAAGAGAGGCTGCACCCAGCCCGCCGGCGACGAGGTGGTGCGCCGGGCGGCTCTCCTCTTCGAGTGTCACAAGTCGCTCGATCTCGGCGACAAGCTCTTCCGCCTCCTCGCCGCTCATGCGTTCGACCACGCCCACCGGATCCGCCGCGGCCGGAATGCCATCCGCCTCAGCCCCCCCGGCTACACCCGACTCAGCCCATTCGGCGCACTCGCCCCGGAGACCGATCCATACTCCGGCAACCTCGAGCGCTTCCTCGTAGTAGTGCTCCTCCAACAGCCCGGCAAGCTCAAGCCGGAGAAGCGCGTCGGCCGCCTGGACGTTCCGGAGAGCCTCAGCCACAGCACGCGCGCCGGCATCCGCCGGATCCGTCGAGGTCCCGCCCGGCGGTTCGTTTCCCGACTGCCCGGCGTCACCGGACGCGACAGGCTCCTCGTCCGCAGCGGATTTCTCAAAGCCGCCCAACGCCTCGGCCCCGACCGCGTCCAGCTCTCCGAGCCCTTCAAGCGCCGTCTCACGGAGCTCTCGCGCAAGCGACACGATCTCCTCAGGAGTCCGCACGGCAGGCTCCGGTCCGGCCTGAGCGTCAGCCAGCTCCTCGATCCGCGCCATCGCTCGTGCAATTCCGGTCCGCGCCGGGCCAAGCTCTGCATACGCAGGCAAGCCCGGAAGCGCAGTCGCGGCCGCTTCTCCGTAGAACGAAAGAAGGTCATTGAGCGTAGCCTTCGCCTTCTCCGCCCTTTCCGGAGCCGCCGGCTGCGCGCACGCGGTATTCAGCCGCTCACGAGCCTCCTCGTACAGCCGGCGGTCCTCGTCGACCGCCGCCGGAACCTCGAACGACACCGTGGCCGTCTCGCCCTCCTCCAGGACAACTTCTTGCCGCGCTATTTCCTGACGACCGCTGACTCCCCCGCGATAGACGGCCAGCTCGCGCTCGCCCGCCGGGATCAGATCGAAGTCGTGCTCACCTTCTTCGAGCGGCTCTCCGTCGAGCCGCGCCTCAAAGACCGGCTCCTCCGGATCAGGCATGAGATCCAGCTCCGCCGCCGGCTCCGGCCGCAGCTCGAGCGCCCCGAAGGCAACACGCTCTCCGGTAAAGCCTTCCATGATCTCTGCGAGCACAACGTCCGCCGCGTCGAAAACATCCAGAAGAGAAGGCGCCTCCTCGGTAGCCGAAACCGCCACCCGGTCCGCCGGCCGGTCGTAAACCGAAAGCTCCACGACCGGCCGCCCCTCCGCGGTCAGCCGCACCCAGCCGAACACGACGTTGTCGACGGCTTCGTCGGCCGCCAACTCCCGCGCCGCCTCTCGATTCGGAACTGCGCGCTCGCCGTCGTACATGCGCACGTCGTAGTCGCCCAGGAGCGGCAACGTCACCCGCACCGTGTCCGTCACCGTGGCCGCAAGAGCCTCGTATCCATCGGCTTCGGTGCGGTCTTCCGTCGGCGTGATGAGAACGCGAGGCACCTCATCCCCTAGGAGGGGCGGTGCCGCGAGCAACGCATACAACCCAAGCGCAACGATCCACGATTTCTGCATCTTCATCCAGCTATCCCCAAAAGACGCCACCCCAGATCACGGCCCCCCCGGTCTAGCCCCGTATTCCCGCTGGGGCAGTCCATCCGCGGCAGCTTCTCACAGAGCTCCAATACCCATTACATCCGCACAGAGCACACCTGCAACGCCCCTTCCGATGAGCCGAATCTACCCTCTTGTTACCTCTTGTTACGACCGAGCCATCCTCCCGCGCGCGACAAGCCGGTCCGCCCGGCCGGCCGGCGGAGCCGCGG
>PWGF01000302.1 GCA_003554375.1 Spirochaetaceae bacterium | reverse complement strand
CTCGGCCGCGCGCTTCCCGGCGCGCCGCGCCCCGCCGCCGCGGCGGCCCCTCCCCTAGGCCGCGCCCTTCCCCCCGCCGCCCGGCTTCCCGCCGGGGCGGAGCCCCCTCCCGGCGGCGCCCCTCTCGGGGGCGCCCCGCCCACCGCCGCCCCGCCCGCCGCTACTCGCTCTCGCACCTTCTGGCGCAGCAGCCCAAGACTCTCCGCACGTACGACGGCTACGAGCAGATGCTCGCGTGCTTTCGCACCACGCCACTCCTGCAGCAGATTCGGATCAGCCGCCGCTGCTACACGCTTCTCCACCACGCGCGCGTCCCGCCCCACCGGGTTCGCGCGTTCTGCCAAACCTACCGGCTCCCCGAGAGCCCCTTCTTCCCGCTCTTCCTCACGGTCAAGCGGCGCTATCTCGACGAGCGCGCGCGGCGCGCCGAGGAGCGCAGGCTCTACATTCGCGAGCGCATGCGCGAGCTCCCCGAGCCCATCCTCGCCTTCGTGAAGTACCTCGGGTACCTTGAAGAGCGCTATCATTCCAGCGGGAAGCACCCCCTCTGGCAGGAGAACCTCTACCCCCGGACCAAAAAGCAGGTACACGCCTACGCGCGCGACGGCTACCCCCAGTGGATCGAGCGTTTCCGTGCCCATCTCCTGCTTCTGGAAGCGCGCTACCCGGGGCTCAACCGCCACGTCGTCGAGAAGCTCCTCGCGTGCTTCGTCCTCGAGTGCGTCCCGCCCCGCTGGCCGCCGCGCTGGCCCAGCCCCGCCGAAGTCAAACGGCACTACCGGCGCCTAACCCTCCGCCACCATCCCGACCGCGGCGGAGACAATCGCGTCTTCGTCGAGCTCAAGCGAGCGCGCGACCTCCTCCTCGGCGAAGAGTAGCAGAACAGCCGCAGGGGCGGCCCTCGTGCCCTCAGTCCGGTTCTCCCGCCGAACGTGAGGCAAAGATTGTTGGGGGAAGTATCCCCCACGCTCCAGCCCGCGTGCCCTCCGGGCACCGGGGCGTGCTTTTCGGGCTCCGCTCGCGCTCCGCCCGGCACGCCCCTCGCGTTCTTCCGCTTCCCCCACCATAGGCGGAGCTCCGCCCGCCTGCTCCCGCCGGAGAACCTGTCGCGTGCGAGGTCCCGTCGGTACCTCCCGCTCCGCCGGCAATCTGCGCCTCACACGCTACGCGGGAGTTGCGCTCGCATCCACTTCTTCCGACAGCTGCACCGCCGGAGCCTCATGAGCCGTAGCTCTCCCGTCGCCCATCCCCTGCGGTGAGATCTCGATCCGCAACGATTGGCCTATAAGGCGGGAGAGCTCTTGATCCGCAACTTGAGCGCGCTCGCGCACCGAGCCTAGGTCGCGCAGGATGTGGACGGCGTGCTCGTTATGTCCGCTGAGCTCTTTGATCTGCTCCGAAAGACGCCTGAGCAAGGAGGTGAGGTTGCCGAACGATTCCTCGTACTCGCTGAGAATCCCGCCGGTGTTCGCCGACGTCTCGGCAATGTGGTGCGTATTGGAGTCCAGGGACTGAAGGGCACTTCCCAAGTTTTCGCCGAAGCGCATGAACTCTTGAAGACGCTCCCGGATAGAGCCCGTGGCGCTTTGTACCGAGTTCACGTGGCGGCGGATCTCTTCTTGGGATTGCCCGGCACGCTCGGCCCCGGCTACCGAATCGTTCACCGCCTGTTGGATGTCCCGTACCAGGTGCGTGATCTCAGCGGAGCGCTCGTTTGCATCTGCCGCAAGTTTGGAGATCTCATCCGCTACGACGGCAAAGCCCCGGCCGGCTTTTCCGGCGTGGGCCGCCTCGATCGCGGCGTTCATCGACAGAAGATTCGTTTTATCGGCGATCGTGCGGATCGTCTCGTTTACCTCCGAGAGCCGCGATTGCCGCTCCTCCACCAGCCGGATTCGCTCCAGGATGCTCTCCAGGTCGGAGCTCCCGGTCTCGGAGGCGGTCTCGAGGGCCGTCATGGCTTCTCCGGTCTGCTCGACCAGTCCGGATGCCTGCTCGAGCGATTCCTGGAGGCGGTTGCGAGCCTCGCTATTCTCTCGGACTCGCTGTTCTTGTTCCTGCATCCGCGCCTTCACGTCGTCCATCGCGTTGCTCAGATGCGAAAGCTTCTCTCGCGCCGCTTCGACGCGCCCGCGCATTGTCGTAGCGCCGGAGGCGATGCCCTCCACGGCTGTCGAGTACGCTCCAACGATTTCTTCGATCTGGTCAAGATAGCTCCGCGTCTCCGCGCGCGTGCTTTCGAGGGGCGCCCGGAGCTCGTTCATCGTATGGATAATCGTTCGGAGCTTATGGATGACGTCCAGGGTGCCCTGGTTTGCCCGGGCGGCGTCACGGATGAGTCGCCGGGCCATGAGGCTTACGACCAGTCCCACTCCGCCGCCGAGGAACATCACGATTACGAAGACCGGAATGCGGGCGATGACCTCCGGAATGCCCGAGCCCACGACGAACCAGCTCAGCAAGCCGCTGGTAAGCGCGCTCGCGACGATCGGGTACACCGGATGGACCACGAAGCCGGTCGGGATAATGACAATGAGCATCAGCGCCACCACGGATACCAGAATAGCCGCGTACTCGTTCGCGGGGGTGATGCCCGGGTACGCGACGCCGTTGATCAACAGGATAAAGACGCCAAAGAATACGCCGTTACCCAACACCGTCTTACCGCGCTGGACCATGAGAAACGTGGCCGAGCCGACTGGAAGGATGCTCAGCGCCGCCGCGGTTGCCGGCACGTTTCCCAGCACGAAATAGAAGATCGGCGCAAGTATTACCGCCGTTCCGGTGAGCGCGATGATGAACCACTTCCCGACCGATTTCCCGAGATCCGAGTAGTCACCGTCCGAGGCGGATTGAGCCGCATGTACCCGACCATGGGTGTTTCCGTTTCTTTTCATTTGGTGGTTTCCCCCTTTTTTAGATAATGGCTTCCCTCGTATGGCACCTTTGGTGCCGGGCCGTCCTCCGCGGCCGGGCGATCACGTTGCCCGCGTTCCGTGGAGCGGTCCATGAACACGCCGACGCGGCATGGCGGCATCCGTGGACATTTGCCTCCGCAACGCTGCGCCGGCTCGTTGTCTCCCTATCACACGGCCGCGCCGGTCGGTTCACATCCCCTCGGGCCGTCTGTCCGTTTCGCTATCGGCCGGCCCCGCCTATCCGCCGGGCGGAGTGAGCTTCTCCCTAAGGTATCTCACGTACGGCTCGATAACGAGCTCTCCGCCGGTGAGACGCTCCACCAGTTCGCCCGCCGTAAACTTGGAGCCGTGCTGATAAATGCTCTCCCGCAGCCGGCTGTGCAGCGTCGTGAATCTCCCCTGCCGCATCTCCTCCGGGATGGAGGGATGCTGCCGGACGGCCTCCTCGTAAAAGAGAGCGCTCATGATGTTGCCCAGCGTATAGCCCTGAAACGCCCCGCCCACCGTGCCGTCGAACCAGTGTACGTCCTGCAGAACGCCGTCGCGATCGTCCGGGGCGCGCACGCCCAGGTCAGCTTGGTAGCGGGCGTGCCATGCCTCAGGCAGGTCCTTGACTGCAAGCGTGCCTTCCAGGAGCTCCAGTTCCAGATCGAAGCGAACCATGACGTGGAGGTTGTACGTGAGCTCGTCCGCGTCGGTTCTGATAAGCGAGGGTCGGACTCTGTTGATGGCGCGGTAGAAGGCGTCGAGGTCGACCTGGCCGAGCTGCTCCGGGAACGTGGCTTGAAGTTGCGGATAGTAGTACTCCCAGAACGGGTAGCTCCGTCCGACGATGTTCTCCCACAGCCGCGATTGGCTCTCGTGAACCGCCATTGAGGTTCCTGTCGCAAGAGGAGTGCCTTCCAGGTCGGGACGGACTCCTTGCTCGTACATGGCGTGCCCTGCTTCATGGAGCGTGCTGAAGAGCGCCTCCGAGAGGTCGTATTCGTTTACCCGCGTTGTGATTCGAACGTCGCCGACGGAAACTGCGACGGTAAAGGGGTGTTTGCTCTGGTCCTGGCGGCCGCGGTCGAAATCGTATCCGAATTGACGTGCCACCCGGGTCCCGAACTCCAGCTGCTCCGTCTCCGGGTAGTGCTTGTGGAGGCACGAGTCATCGACCGTTCCGGCGTCAACACACGCGCGTACCAGGGGAACCAATTCTTCCCGGAGCCGTGCGAAGAGCGAGCGGACCGTTTCCGCGGTCATGCCCGGATCGCTCACGTCGATCAGCGGGTCCGCGATGTGATCGGCTTCGGGAAAGCATTCCGCCATGCGACGGCTGTACTCGACGGTCTTCTCCAAGTAAGGGCGCACCGCGGCGAAGTCGTTCGCCGGCCGGGCCTGCTCCCAGACCTGGTAGGTGGCCGACGCGTGCGCGATAAACTCCGCGTAGAGCTCCGTGGGAACGCGGGTAGCCCTCTCGTACTCCCGCCGCGCAAGCCGGATCAAGGAAGCATCGTCGCTCTCATAGGGCAGTGAGGCGGCGTGGCCTTCGAGACCGTCGAGCAGGCGGCCAATCTCCGGATCGGTGGCTTTCTCGTGCCTGATTCGCCCAAGCGCGGCCATGTGACGCGCCCGCGCCTCTGCGCCGCCGGACGGCATGGATGTGAACTGATCCCAGGCGAGAAGCCCCTCCGCACGCGACAAATCTGCGATCTCCGATAGTCGCCGCTTGAGCTCGTCCAGCTTCCCCTGCTTTTCTTGTGCCACACGCCTCTCCGGTGCGTTGCGATTGTGGTGCGTATGCTCGGTAATTATACCGTTCACATCATACCAGAACGAGCGTCCCGTGCAAGTTACCGCTTGGGAGCCGCAGTCCGGCGCCTCCGGCGACCGTGGCGCTTGGCGCCCCGCCGGCGGCCGGCTTTCGCGTGCCCGGGCCGCCGGCGACGTTCACCGCCGGCGCCGGCCGGCGGTGCGCCGCTCATCCGAAAGCAGACGCGCCGGTACGGCGGTAAGGCGGCCTGCCG
>PWGF01000544.1 GCA_003554375.1 Spirochaetaceae bacterium | reverse complement strand
GAGGCGCCCGCCGCGCCGGGGACTCCAACGGGCCAACTCGCTCGGTCGATTGAGAAGATGCCTCTCGGCCGAACAGGGTACGTCGACAAGGACGGCCTCCGAGGCAGCGGGCCGATGAACGCCCCATCTGCGCGCGTCGTGGCCGCTGACACGGACCCGAGCACGTACCTCCGGCGGGAGATGCGTCTCGAGAACGTGGCGAAGCCGTGCGCGGCGCCTTGATGAACGCTCGTTGGCGGTGAGAGTGGCGGTTGGAGCGAGCATCGTCGTTAGTACCAGAGTCTTTCCGCCCGGCGCGGCGCACAGGTCAACTGCGTGGTCGGAGATCGCCCCCACCAAGCGCGCAGCGAAAACGCTTGCCGGGTCGAGGACATACGTAGGATAACCTTCGAACGAGAGAAGATGCCTGCGACCTGGTGCCTCGAGCGCGTCGCGTAACCCCTGCCACCGTGTGCCGAAGAGGTGCGAGTAGGTGTCCTCGAAAAGCTCGCTCGCGTCGGAGGGCGAGCCGGTTCGCGCGGCGCCGGTGTCACCTGGGGCGAGCTTGTCGTCCGAAGGGTTTCGGCCGGTCTTCCGGTTTCGGTGTGCGCCTCGAGTAGAGCTGCGTTTTGGTGCCATGCTTCTCCGATCCTCCCGATTTTGCAGTGGATTGGCGAGAGATCTTGTCGTGGGCCTGGCTGGTCTGGCTATGCAGGTGCGCCGTTAGTGTAGTGACACGGGACGGCTGTCTCGATACCATGACCGTCATGGCCAAATACCGTGCGATTCTCTTTGACCTCGATGGAACGCTTGTGGATACGATCCCGGATATCGCGCATGCAGTCAACATGGCGCTTGGGGAGCTGGGGCGCCCCGGCCACAGCGTGGATGCATGTCGCGAAATGGTAGGTTGGGGGGTGCATGAGCTAGCCAGACGGGCCCTCCTTGCAGTCCCGTCTCCCGTTTCGGAGGAGTATGATGGCACGGGCGAGGCGGCGCCGGATGAAGGCGGTGGAAAGAGGCGCCACGCGCAGAGCACGAAAGAGCAGCGGCCGGAGCGCCCTGACTGCGAGCAAGGCCCAGGGCGACTCCACCGGCAACGCCGGGAGCAAGGCCCAGCGCAACCCGGCCGACAAGATCGGGAGCAAGGCCCAGCGCAACCCGGCGGGCAAGACCGGGAGCAGGGCTGCGCAGGCGGGGACGAAGCGTCATCCGTAGCCCTCTGGGCGGAGCGGACTCCTTCTGAAGCCGCCGTCGAGGACCTTGCTGAGCGCATTGCTCGATGGTTTCGTGCTCGTCCGTACCAGTATAGCCGCCCGTACGAGGGCGTGCGCGAGGTCTTGGAGGCGCTTGAGGAGCGAGGTGTAGGCCTGGGTGTAGTGACAAACAAGCCTCACGAGATTGCGGAGCCTGTCTGTCACGCTGCCTTCCCGTCGGTGCAATTCGCGTCGATCCACGGTGCGGGTAACGGGCTTCCGCCAAAGCCTGACCCGAGCGCGATCTACCGCACGTGCGAGCGCTTGGAGATCACACCCGCCGAGGCCGTGCTGGTCGGAGATTCGGTCGTGGATGTCCGTACCGCCCGTAACGCTGGGTGTGGGGCGGTCGCGGTCCGGTGGGGATACGGTGCTCCTCGAGTTCTGGAAGAGGAGAGGCCGGACGCCCTTGTGGATCGACCGGACGAGCTACTGGAGTTATGCGTCGAGCTGTAGTCGGTAGCGGCGTGTGCGGTTGACGGATGACGCTGTGAGGCGTATCAATCGGTGCCGGCCAAGATAGAAATGCCTTGGTAGGAAGGAATGCCGTGGCGCGGGTGTCGGAGCTACTATGGAGGCTGCCCCGACACTGCTTGGCAGAGAGAAACCGGGGCGGTTAAAAGGGCAGTTAAACGGCAAGGAGACGAGAAGAGGAGCAACATCAATGATGGAGCGTAAGCGAATTGAAGAAGCGGCACGGAGCTACACTGCGTGGGAGGGGCACCCGGAGTTCCGGGGAGAAGTTGAGGAGCTACTTCGCACCGAGCAGTGGGAAGCGCTGAACGATCGGTTCTACACCGAGATCGAGTTCGGAACCGGGGGGCTTCGCGGCGAGATCGGTGGCGGGTTCAACCGAATCAACCCGTATATGATACGGCGCGCCACGCAGGGCTTGGCGGAGTACGTGGCCGATCAGAAGCGCAGCGCGGCGGAAACGCGGTCGCTCCGTGTATCGCAGATGGAGGAACCGGAAGAGGGTTCACTCCAAGCAGTTATCGCGTACGATTCGCGGCGCTATTCCGCGGACTTCGCCCTCGAGGCTGCGCGGGTACTGGCTACAAACGGCTTCGTGGTCTCGCTCTTTGATGCTCTCCGCCCAACCCCAGAGCTGAGCTTCGCGGTCAGGCGACTGGGCGCGGATGTCGGCATCGTCGTCACCGCCAGTCACAACCCGCCCGCCTATAACGGCTATAAGGTCTACTGGAACGACGGATCCCAGGTCGTTGCGCCACACGACCACGGAATCATCGAGCGAGTGGGAGGTGTGCGCGACGAGATATCGGCGATGTCGCGGGAGGATGCGGAACGTTCCGGGCGGTTGCGGTGGATTGGGGCCGAGATGGATGAGGAGTTTCTCGCGATGGTCGGACGGCAATCGGTCCGTCCGAGTCTGTTCCAAGAGCACGGGTCGGAGCTTCGCATGGTATACACCCCGCTTCACGGCGCCGGCGCGTCGCCCATCGAGCGTGCGGTTGGCGAGCGCGGCGTTCGAATAACGACGGTGCCGGAGCAGCGCGAGCCGGACGGCAACTTCCCGACCGTCGAGCTTCCGAATCCCGAAGAGGGAGAGGCCCTCGAGATGGCAATTGAGCTGGCTCGGAAGGAACATGCTGACCTTGTGGTCGGAACCGATCCGGACGTCGATCGCCTCGGGATCGCCGTTCCCGACGGCACCGACTACCGGCTCATTACGGGAAACCAGCACGGCGCGCTCCTCGTGGATTACATCTTCGGTGCCCGTAAGGAAGACGGCACCCTTCCGGAGCGCCCGGCGTTCATCAAGACGATCGTTACTACCGAGCTCCAACGACGCATCGCTGAGGCACACGGAGCAGAAGTCTACGATACGCTCACCGGCTTCAAGCACATCGCCGCTAAGATTCGCGAGTTCGAGGCTGATCCCTCAGGTCCGGCGTACGTTATGGGGGACGAGGAGAGTTACGGCTATATGATCGGGACCGAAGTCCGCGACAAGGACGCCGTAACGGCTACGCTGCTGACCGCAGAGATGGCTCTTCACCACGTTTCGCGCGGGTCTTCTCTCCTCGAGCGTCTCAACGAGCTGTATGGTGCCTTCGGCTATTTCGAGGAGCGCACGGTATCCCGGTACTTCCCCGGCCAGGCAGGTGCCGAAACCATGAAGCAGCTAATGACGAAGCTTCGAACTGACCCGCCCGCAGAGTTCGGGGGACAACGTGTTCTTCGTGTTCGTGACTATCTCGAAGGCATTACTCATTACGTCCCGGAAGAGAGGCGAGAGAAGGACATCGATCTCCCCAGCTCGAATGTACTTCAGTTTGATCTGGCCGACGGAAGCAAAGTCTCGGCGCGTCCCTCAGGTACCGAGCCGAAGATCAAGTTCTACGCTTCGGTACAGAGTGAGCCGACCGACGATCTGGACTCCGCCAAGGCCGATGTCGCCCGCCGCATTAGCGATATCGAGGAGAACATAAACGGCCTGATTCCGGAAGGGTGAGCGCGGATATAGCTGCCTTGCCGCCTGACGAGTGCTCCCTGTGGCCCGACGGCAGAGGCAGGTGACCGGCCGGTTCTTAGGAGGCAGGGCTTCCGGGGGGCTTACGGCTTAGGAGTTATGAGGGAAGTCCCGGCGGACGCGACACGAGCCAACTTCTGACGGAAGCCGCCCGGTGGCGCTACATCCCGGCTCGGTTTCGCCGCTGCTTGCTCGCAGCGATTTCGGCGATCGTACGGTGCAACATCGCTTCATCGATGGAGCCGTCTGCGACCCGGCTATCTATGTCCGCAAGAAAGCGGTCTGCCGGGTCGCGGAGCTCGCGCTCCAACTGTCCGGACCAGACCAGACGAATGAGCTCGTACCGATCCTCTTGCAGGTTGAGCAGTCGATCCGCGGTTTGCTCTGCGAGATACCACCGGACATCATCGAGCTCCAGCCCTTCTTCGTCAAGGAAATCCTGTAGTCGCACATCGCGACGTTACGCTCGCTTTCGCACTTCGTCAAGTAGTCCACATGTTGCTCGACGAAGCCGCCTCCGTTAGTATGCGGAATCGTGGATACCAACCAGTCCGTAGATGAGGTCACATTCACTGCGTTCGATTTCGAGACAACCGGTCTGCATGCAGGGTTGGATCGGATCGTAGAGGTAGGAGCCGTGCGCTTCAAGGGCGCTCAGGTTTTGGACGAGCTTTCCAGTCTCGTGAATCCCGGGACTGAGATCAGCGAGGACGCTTTGTCGGTTTCCGGGATCACGAATGATATGGTCTCACAGGCTCCGTCCATCTCGGAAGTGCTTCCGCGGTTTCTGAAACTGTGCGAGGGAACGGTGATCGTTGCGCACAACGCATCGTTCGATCTCGGCTTCCTGCGCGCGGCGCTTCAGGAGGCGGGGTTGCCCGAGGTCGAGAACCGGGTTGTAGACACTCACGCGTTGGCGCAGCGCGCCTTTCCACGTCAGAAGAGCTATGGGCTGCAATCGTTGGTGGAGATGCTCGGACTCCCGGAGAATAACGCTCATCGTGCGCTCGACGATGCCCGGCAGTGTAAGCGGCTGTTCGAGGCATGTTGCCGCGAGCTCGCGTTCATGGGCGAACTCACGTTGCAAGAAGTGCTCACGTGAGCAGAGCCGGCCGGCGGCTCACGGAGCACGGCCGTCTATGGGGGCGGCAGCCAACTGACAACGACGGCTCACTGAGGGGAGCGTCGAAGTCGAACGCATAACTCGGCCGCGACTGTTGTCGTCCCCTCTC
>PWGF01000476.1 GCA_003554375.1 Spirochaetaceae bacterium | reverse complement strand
ATGCACTACCCGATGCACCTAATAAAGTTACTCTAGGTGGCGGGGAAGATTCCGAAACCGTTTATTACGGTTCCAAAGACGGCGGGACGCTTACGGATCTGATCCGTGGTTTTGATCCGCCTAACTCAGAGAAGATGTGGCCCGAAGGGACCAAGGCTGCCCGAGTGCTCACAGCCCAGGACATAGCCGCCTTACACGAGGCGCATGATGCACACCTTGCCAATAACGACGACCCGCATGAGTATGAGGACGTTTCAAACGAAGCAGATTATGACGGCGTTAAATATAAACTTGTGGTCGAAGAGGGCGTGCCTTACTTGGAGGTGACTGAATCGTGAGTAGGCCAAATGTAGGAGATCGTTTTCCATTTATGATGGAGGCGGAGGCGTCGAACACAATCCATGCAACGCCTCCAGATTTGCCGGAAGATGGGAAGAGGTTTCTTTATGGTGGGGAATACCAAAAGTTGATCGAAATGGGGCCACTGCCTGTAGGCGGCACCTATCGTGTCAGGACGGTTATTAGTAAGACGGAAACCAGCGGTAATTACTGTTACACCAAGGTTTATAAGAATGGTGAACCATACGGTGAAGAACTGCAGAGCTACTCAGACCTTGAGGTAACTAAATCGCTTACTGAGAACCTGGACTTTCAAGCCGGAGACACCCTTGAACTTTGGGGCTACACCGAGTCGTGGTTTGGATACCTAAATGAGTTTCGGGTTATGTCCACAATGGGTATTCCCGTCCCGTATATGTGGGAGAATCCATAAGGAGTTGTCTTGAATGATCGAAGATAAGCGTCTTAGCATCTTTTTGCGCAACATTATAAGTGAAGGAGGTCTGCATTATAAACCAGGGCCTGAAATTGTGGCACGGCAGAACTCCGAAATTACACTAAACCTTGTTATTAGAGATCTAGCTAACGACAAAAAACCTTTTAACCTGTTAACCTTAGGTCCGCTTTCAATGGAGTTTGTTATCCGTGAAAATAGGTATCCAGAATCCGAAGAGGACATATTGATAAGTGCAACAGGGTCAGGCGGTGATATTTTGTGGCTTTACGGTGGCGCCGTAGATATTACCCTGAAACCTGAAGATTTAGACATACCAACCTCAAACTATTGGTATGATCTTTTGATTGCAACAGACGACCCTTTTATTGAAAATGCTGCAGGATTACGCAATAGACCCCCGTTTGGTGTATTTAAGGTAGTGAAATAACTCATGAAAGGACTGACATAGATGGCATTAGAAGACCAGAGTAAGCAAATTATGTTAGATGCTTGGGGCACGGAAGCAGTAAGGGCAGCTCTATATGATGAAAACGAAACTGAACTGACCACATCGGGGTATGAGAGGCAAGCGATTAGCTGGACATACGATAGCGGCGATGTAATTCTCGAGGCTGACCTTATCTCTGGAGAGGACTACATAGCGCAGTTCGATATCAACCCCGACCCAAGTATAACAGTATCTTATGTTAAATACCTTACAGATACTGGGGATGTATTGGCTACACACGAACTGGGAAACGATGAAGAGGTATATAACAACCCAGGAACATTCGACATTTTGGCAGCCAGCTTAGAGCTGGTCTAGGAGGACAAGTCGTGAAAACCACACAAAAGCTACGTGTTAAGTTAAACATCAAAGTCCGCAAGCGTGTTGGTTTAAGAATAAATATTAAGGTCAAGGCAAATAATACATAGGGCACGCTGGGAGTGAGTTATTTGCGAAAGTATTACATCCTGTTTAAAAAGCCAGTTACCGATAATACTAAGCAAGAAATAGAGTCACTGGTTGAAGTAGAGAAGTGGCACGAAAATTCTCGGTGTGCGTATGTAAATGCTGAAGATAAAGACATTGCCAATATAGCGCATTATGCCGAAAAAATTATGGCAGAGTACCTTGTAAGGTATGAAGATCATTTGTTACAAAGTGAAGAAAGTAAGCAAAGCTTGGTAGCACTGGCTGAGCGCTATAGTGTAAAGCATAAAAAGTGGCAGCGGCATGGCAAATGCCAGTTAGTGTGGGCAACAGAAAAAGATGTAATGCAATTAAGCGGGTTGACGGAAGTTAAGTATGTGGACAGTGACCGTTACCTTGAGCCATTAGATCAACTCATTGACTACCACCTAGAGGTTACTGATGTTTACAAGAATGCACACCAGGCTGGTTATACTGGCGCAGGCGTTAATGTTTGCGTAATAGATACCGGATTACGTTATACTCACGAAGATCTGCCGCCTTTATATAAAGGTATGTATCGAGATTACGATACAGGTGACTTTTATTATTACGACAGCGCTACTGACGACGAAGTGCCTGCGGGTATGACGGGACCAGTTGAGGAGTATGATTGGCGGTGGGCGCATCATGGGACTATGGTGGCTGGCGTCATCTTCATGCAAGATAATATGGTTGGCGGTGTAGGGTTTGCTCCAGGAGCAAATTTTATGCACGCAAACATAGTTGAAACAATGGTATTTGGCGGCCGGGAGACTCCGACTTTTTCTCTTGCTAATATAATTGAAGCCATGTATTGGGCGATAGAAAACGACGCACATGTTATAAACGTGAGCAGGGTTTTATCTGATAGCGCATCTTTGGTAGAGGCTATCAATGAAACGAAAGCAAACGGCATACATTTTGTTACTGGCGCTGGAAATAGCGGTTGGGACGACCCCGTGGGCAGTAATGCTGCGCTTGATATAGACGGCATGATAACAGCGGGCGCGGTTCGTCGTTATCCAAGTGAACCTTCAGGAGTGGTTCGTTGGGAGAGTAGCTCTTACGGTCCATATTTAGACTTTATGGCGCCAATTAATTATGAGACAACGGGGTTTTGGTCAGATGACCATTATTATCAGGCTGGTGGAACTTCGAGTGCCAGTCCTGCGATAGCGGGTATGATAGCTATATTAAGACAAGCGTACCCCAAAAAGAATGCTGATACAGCGCATACATATTGGAGTAAGATATATGCTATACTAAAGTCATTTTGCCGGTCTGATATAACAACTTTAGACGAGGATGGAGAAAAATTAACTGAAATCGAAATTGGCGGAATGGACGATCCTGAAACAGTGCCATTGGAAGATGGAGATCCGTATGTTTATGGGCATGGGATGCCTGTTTTCCCCAATTTAGTAGATAAAGAGCAATACGACCCGAGTTTTCAGCCCCCGGTAGTAAGAGCGCAGCCACCTACTGATATAACAAAACATTCAGCGCAGATAAATGGAGAGGTGCTAAGCTTAGGCGATGCTGACGAGGTATGGGTGCGGTTGTTGTATAAAGAAGATTTGGGCATATATGAACCCTGGCAATACGCGCAATGGCCTGAAAGTGAATATGAGGGCTACCCAACATATTCAGGTGAAGGATTATATGATACTTGGAGGCGGGGCGCAATAGAAAGTCGCACCGGCATAAAAATAACACAGCCTGGAACTTACAGCGTGGATATATCTGGGCTATCGGAAAACGCCGACTATGTTTGCACTACAACGGGTTCTTATGTTGATGATGACGGAGTATTTTTGCTGCAGATATGCAACCGTTATGATGTAGATGAGTTTGAAGAATACGATACTGATGAGGCTAAAGAAGAAGCCGCATTGCTATTTGTAGCCGAAGGCGAAATTATAACAGAAGAGCCTATATTTGCTACCTTATCCCCTATTGACATAACAGATACATCTGCCACGATACGTGGTGAGGTTGTTCATGCCGGGGCTGATGATCCACAAAGAAACCTGCAGTGGGGATATAGCCCGGAGCCGGGTGATATGTCGAACCACATCGACTTTGGAGTGGGCGGAGTTGGTATTTATTCAGCAGAGATCACTGGCTTGAAAAAAGGATCAGCTTATTATTATCGTGCTTATGGAATAAGCAGCTATGGGTATGACTTTGGTGAGACAATACAGTTTTATGCAGATGAAGAAGAAGAAGAGGCCCCCGCTGAATACGCATACCGCATACATCGTCAAGTTGGAGGTGGCCCCTGGGAGATTGTTGGCCATGTAGAAGATGAAAACACGATGACTTGGGACGATGAAAGCGAGTTCCAGGTTAACCAAGATTACCATTATCAGGTTGTAAAGATTATAGAATCGGACGACCTATGGAGTAATGTTGCTACCGTCACATGGAATGAATATGGGATGTTTGGGATTATGGGTGCTGTTCCATTTAACCGTATCTATACCAAACCTGGTAGCCACTTCGAGTTAACATCTGGCTTGCAAACAGAAACACGTAAATATATCCCTGATGCTACCGAAACCGAGGATGTAGCAACTGTAATACTCGAGACATTCACCAGGAAATCAGAATACCTTGGCTTACGGATCGGCACTAAGTTCAACCGCTTTCCTGGGATCATTACATACAACCCCCGGTTCCAGACCAGAGCTGATTTCAGCATTAACAGCCTTAAAAACATTAAACTTACTAGTGAGTTTACAGTGAGCACAGAGTTTACTATTGAGACAAGGAAAGCGATTATTCATGTACCAGACGTATTAAAAGTATATGTTGTGCCCGAGTTTAACCAGCCAAACTTAATACAGCCGGAATTACCACCGTTGTCAATGCCTAGGGTAAACAAGCAAAGAATTGAAATGCAAATGATTAACCTATCCACAGGCGAGTATTATGACCTGATTGGTTGCGATGTTATATTCCACGTTAAACCAAACCGCTATACCTTAGACCCGGTTATAGAGAAAACTGTTAATAACGGCATATCTATCTCGGGTTATGGAGTGTTCGCTATAGAATTGGACACCCAAGACCTTGAATTGCCAGCTACTGACTACCTATACGGTTTGACGGTAGGAGATGGCAATAAGTTCCACAGGTTGACCCTGGGGACATTTAGATTGCTGCCGTAAGGAGGAACTGAGATGAGCCATAGGCATCGTGAGGACAGATACAACTTTACGGGTGGTTT
>PWGF01000418.1 GCA_003554375.1 Spirochaetaceae bacterium | reverse complement strand
TGCACGTGCTGGGGTTTGCGTGATGGGGAGAGTCCGGCCACGAGTGACGTAGTTCAAGTCACAGATGACGCAGTGACGAGCCGGAGGGGCCAAGTCCGTAAGCGTACGCACCAGGACTCACCCCGTGCCGGCCTATCAGGGACCGCCGGCGGTGTATGCGATCCCGGCCGGCGCCTCCCGGGGTTGTGCAACTCCGTCCGTCCGGCATACGCCACCTACCACACCTCGCGCTTGGTCCCACCAATCGAGCTCGTCGACCGGTGCAACCGTACGCTCGACCGCTGCGTACGTGACACCTACGCGCTGCTTATGGACCTCGCTGACGTGGCCGGAAACGTCGTCGACGGCGCGCACGTCGCCTCCACCGGCGGCGTCTGGATGGGCCTCACCTACGGTTTCGCCGGCATGCGGGACTTCGAAGGCGAGCTCTCCTTCGATCCCCGACTACCCCGGCACTGGGAGCGGCTGCGCTTCCCGCTACGCTTCCACGAGACCCACCTGGAGGTCGACATTACGCATCAGAGCGTCACCCTCACGCATACCGGCGGACAACCGCTCGAGGTCACGGTGCGCGGCACGCGCTACACACTCGAACCGGGAGAGCCGCTCGTGTGCCGTTAGCCCTCGCAACCGGTGGCAAGCCCGGTCACGTCACTGAACGGCTCCCGTAGCGGGTGGACTCACTAACCCGATACCGGAGAACGCTCTGCGGTGGTGTGGGTCAACTCGATCAGCGGACACAACCTGGACCCGGCCGGACCGGGTCACTCCGCCCGGAGGTGCTCCAGGCCTGGAAGCCGCCATGGGCAGGCGGTATTCGGTTACTTCGATGTACAGTTTCGAAGCGTGTTGCGGTCATTCCTGGAGCACATAGTCCACCGAGAGATCGGGAAAGACACGCTTGAGTTTTCGAAGCGTGGCGAGATTCGGGTTTGAACGCCGCTCAAGTCGCTGGTAGCTATACAGGTTCTTCATTCCGAGCTTTTCCGCCACCTCCTGTTGTGTATAGTGTCGTTGCGCTCGGGAATTCCGGAGGAGCACGGAGAGGGCAATCTGAGGGTCCACCGGCACCGCAATGACGTCTCCGTCATTGGGTTCGGTTGGAAGGGGGAACGAAATGGAAGAATCACACAAAAGTTGTGATTCCGTACTCCGCCAATCGGGAATCGGCGGTCACAACCGGCGCGTTCCGGATCGCGGCGGTGGCAATGATAAAACGGTCGGCAGGATCTCGATGTACCGGCGGCAGCGTCGCTGCGGTGAAGAGAATCTCCGGGCTCAGCCCCAGGACATCGATTCGATGGTGTTCCACAACGCGTGTCCACCACTCCCGAGGCGGAAGCGGGAGCTCCAATTTGCGGCTTCTATACTTGAGCGCAACTTCGAACGAGCTAATCGCGGAGACGGCGACGACGGTTTCTGCGTCGAGGCGTTCACGAGCGTCGTTGCTCAGCCGGTCCGAGCCGGCTGCCAGCCACAGCAGTGCGCAAGTATCCAGAACAATCACTCGATTTCGCCCCATTCCTCGGCGGTTAACGCTTCGGTTGGATCAAAGTGCATGGTTATCCGGGAGAGAACCGGGTTCGTGTCGCTGCGGGAGAGCGGCTTACGGCCCCGCAGCTCCGCAACCGGGACACCGTTCCGGTTGATGATGTAGACTTCCCCACCTTCAACCTCTTCCAGGATGCGCGATAGGTGGGTCTTAGCCTCGTGAGTATTCACCGTCTTCATGGAGTTAGTTTGCTCGACTAAGTCCGGCAAGTCAAATCAGGCCACGCACACCGGACGTTCACTCGTTGGCGGCGAAAACCCGGGCAAGTTCGATCTCGAGCTCGGTCAGCTTGCGGGGACCGAATGGGGCGTTGTACAGTGGCGCTCTGCGGAATCCGGCGGGAGCCGGATTCCATGGGAGCACGATGGCACGCATAGAGTTTGGACACACCTGGTGGGGGAAGCGGTGGCTTCGCGCGCTCAGCAACATCGACTTTGAGAACCGCCTCCCACGCGGCAAGCGCTACGCGCGGAACGGGTCGGTCGTTTCCATTACCGCCGACGAGCACAACGTAGCCGCCAAGGTTTCGGGGCGCCGCCCCAAGCCCTACAACGTCACGCTCACGCTGTGGCGATTCGAGCCGGGCGAATCGGAGAAGCTCGTTTCGCTCGTCAGGAACAACCCCTACTACCTCTCGCAGCTCGAGGCACACACGCTGCCGCCGGAGCTGGAGCAGGAGGCGGCCGCCGCGGGGATCAAGCTGTTCCCCAAGAACTGGGAAGAGCTCGGCATGCGCTGTAGCTGCCCCGACTGGGCCGTGCCGTGCAAGCACCTTGCGGCGGTCGTCTACATCATCGCCAACGAGATCGACAAGAACCCGTTTCTCGTGTTTCAGATGCACGGGCTGGATCTGCCGAAGGCGGTGCGCGGCGCGTCGTTTGAAGAGGATGCCGAGCCGATCGTCGATATCGAGTCGCTCCTGGCGCACAAGCCGGAGGAGTACAACTACTATCGGGAGAACCTCGAGCACATCGACTTCGCTACCATCCCGGACCTGTACCCCGCGGTTTCGCGGCTCCTGACCGAATTCCCGCTCTTCTACCTGAAGAAAGACTTCAAGGAGATTCTGCTACGCGCCTACAAGCGACTCTCGCGCGAGGTGCGCCGCTACGTGAAGAACCTCAAGCTCCAGGAAGAGCCGCCGGAGACGTTGTTCACCTCCTGCAACATCAGCATCCACAAGGGCAAGAACCGCTTCAGCGGCCGCCTCAAGAAGGGCAAGTCCGAGATCCGCTTCGACTCGGAACAGCTCGATCCGCTGGTGGAATACCTGCACTACCTGTCGGCAGGCGACCTCGGCGCGTACCCGCCGATCGTCGCCTACCTCATTATGGTGCACAGTTTCGCGCTGCGGATGATGGAACAGCATGCGCTCGTGCCGGAGATCATGGCAATCCGCAAAGGCGTGTACATCCAGCGCTGGATTCCTGCGCTGTTCAACCAGGAGACCAGAGCGGTGTTCGACGCGCTCGTCGAGGCCCTGCCGCGCGAGGTGGTCCGCTACGGCGACACGCCGCTCGAACAGCGCGAGCAGGTACTGTTTCTGATTTCGTTCTTCCTGCGCCACTATCTCGGCGTATTCCAGCCGCTTCCGAACGCAGAGGACGACCCCGTGACCGCGCTGTTCTTCCGCGGGGCGGAGTACACGCCGACCAGATTCGAGGAGCGGCAGAACGCGAACCCCATTCACCTGTGGCTGGGGCGCTTTTTCGTCCGTCCGATCCACCATTACCCGGTCATCCATATCGACGAGGTTGAGCCCGATCGATTCGCGTTCGAGATCAAGGTCGCCGACCGCCGCAGCAGCGACGAGCTGCCGGTGCCGCTCCGGGATTTCCTGCGCGAACCCGAGTCGGTCACGCTTCCGCTTCTGCGCGACCTCAGCCTGCTCGCGACCTATCTGGAGACGGTGAACGACGTTCTCCGTCATCAGCGCACCGTCGTCGTAGAGGCCGACGAGTTCGTGGACCGCTGGTTCGCGGCACTTCCGGCCCTGCGGACGCTCGGCGTGCGCACCGTTGTGCCGAAGGTGCTGCAGGACGCGTTTGCGCCGCACCTTTCGCTCCGGGTGCAGTCCGCCGGCGCAACCGGAGACAAGGTTGTCTCCTACACAAGCCTGCGCGAGATGCTGCAGTTCGACTGGAGCATCGCCGCCGGCGACACCTTCATCACTCCTCAGGAGCTCTTTGAGCTTTCGGGCAAGTATCGCCGTTTTGTGCGCTACAAGGATCGCTATATCGAGCTCGACGAAAAGCACCTTGATTCCATCGCTCGGCGCCTGGAGAAGGACCCCACGCCGTCACCGATGGAGCTCCTGAAGACGGGGCTGACCGCTACGCTCAACGGGGTACCGGTAGAGATGGACGAGGGTGCTGCCTCGTTGTTCGAGTCGCTCCTCTCCCCACCGGAGGTCGACCCTCCGGAGAACCTCCAGGTCGAGCTTCGGCCGTATCAGTTGCGCGGCTACCGATGGCTCTATCACAACTATCGCATCGGGCTTGGGGCGGTGGTGGCCGACGACATGGGTCTCGGCAAGACGGCGCAGGTGATCGCGTTCCTCCAACAGTTGCGCAACGAAGGTGTCGTCTCGCCGCGGGCTCCGGCGCTCGCAATTGTGCCGGCAAGCCTCATGACCAACTGGGAGCGTGAGGTGCATAAGTTTGCGCCTGAGCTGACCCCGGCAGTCTATCACGGCTCGGAGCGCCGTATGCCGGAAGGGGCAGACCTGGTGATAACTACCTACGCGCTCGCTCGGCGTGACACGGCGGCGTTCAAGAAGGCGTCATGGTCGGTCTCGATCATAGATGAGGCGCAGAACATCAAGAACTCGGCCGCGGCGCAGGCGCAGGCGGTGAAGAGCATCAAGGCCGGTTACTCGGTGGCGATGACCGGAACGCCGGTGGAGAACCGGCTGCTCGATTACTGGAGCATCATCGATTTCGTCATGAAGGGCTATCTCGGCTCCCGCAACGCCTTCAAAGAGGCGTACGCGGTCCCGATCGAGCGTTACCGCGACCGCGGCGCGCTCGCGCGTTTCCGTACCATTACCGCACCGCTAATCATGCGGCGGCTGAAGACCGACCGCAGCATCATCGCCGACCTGCCGGAGAAGATCGTCACCGATCGCTTTCCGCTGCTCACCAAGGAGCAGAGCGTGCTGTATCAGGAGCTTGTGGAGCACACCGATTCGTGGCTGGCCGAGGCGGACGGCATAGACCGCGCCGGGATGGTGTTCAAGCTCATGACCGGGCTCAAGCAGATATGCTGCCATCCGCACCTCTACGTCAACCGCGGCGACCGCGGACCGAGCGTCTCCGGGAAGGCTTCAATGCTGCTGGATCTGCTGGAGACGATCGCTGCCAAAGGGGAGAAGGCGTTGGTCTTCACGCAGTTCGCGGAGATGGGCGGAATTCTCAAAGAGATGATC
>PWGF01000304.1 GCA_003554375.1 Spirochaetaceae bacterium | reverse complement strand
CGCCGACGGCGACAGCACTCGCCGGGGGGAGGCAGGCGACGGGCCCTGGCGTGCCTTCGACGTCCGCCGCGGGGCCAGGCGTGTCAGCGACGGCGCCTGCAGGCCCGGGGTTGCTCGCGGCGTCGCGGCCGACGGTCACGGGCGCGGCGGGCATGGGGACGGAGGCCGCCATGGTGTCCGCCATGGGGACGGAGGAAGAGCTCGAGGAAGGGCTCGAGCTCGATCTGGACGATGCATGGCGCAGGGTGGATCGAGTGACGGCGCTCCCGTACCACGAGTTTGCGCTGGAGATGACCCCGGGCGGTAACCAGTACATTTCCAACGTCGGCGGCCAAGGGCTCATGGTCATCAACTGGGACGGAACTGGGCGTCGGAGTCTCGGACCGAACGTCGCCATTCAGCACCTCACTCTGTCCGGCAACCGCGTGGTCTACGTGTCGGGCGGCCGTGCAGGCGTGGTGCCGGTAGCGGGAGGTCCGCACCGGTTCGTGGATATCTCCGATCGCATTCGCGTTGACCTTCGCGAGGAGGCGCTCCAGAAGTTTCGGGAGGCGACACGTGTGATCGGCGAGCGCTTCTACCGGACCGACATGAAAGGCCTCGATTGGCCTTCCGTAGTGGCGCGATACGAGCTGCTGGTGAGCCGTGCACGGACGGCGAGCGAGTTCAGCGACATCGTAAACGCCTTGCTCGGAGAGCTTGGAGCTTCGCACAGTGGCCTGACCAATCCAGGCCCCGCTTCTTCACTTCGCGAACCCGCGGGTCGTCTCGGAATCGAGTACGAGCGGGTCGAGCTCGACGACGGCCGAGCCGGCTTCCGGGTGACGCATGTAGTACCCGGGGGACCGGCCGACCGGGGAGCGACGCGGCCGGCGGTGGGTGACATCATCACCGAGGTCGAGTTCCGGCCATTCAGCGGCCACGAGACGCTTCTGCAGAGCATGCGGGGACGCGTCGGCGAGGAGCTCGTGGTTACTTTTGAGCGCGCGGTGCCGGGACGATCGGCGACGACCGAGTACCGGGCGTTGCTTACTCCCATCGCCTATGCTGAGCTCGCAGAGCTCAAGTATGCGGAGGCTGTGGAAGCGAGTCGCCGTGCCGTAGACGAGCTCTCGGACGGCAGGCTTGGGTATATCCACATCCAAGCGATGAACCAGAGCTCTCTTGACGAATTCCAAGGCCATCTCTACGGAGCGGCGTACGGCAAGGACGGTCTGATCATCGACGTTCGCAACAACGCCGGCGGCAGTACCACCGATCGGGTCCTGACCTCCATCATGGCTGCCGAGCACGCCTACACGATTCCGGCGGGAGCCGATCCGAGCCTGACCGGGCACTATCCTCACGACCGTCTGGACGCGCCGCGCTATACGCTGCCGATCAACATGATTGCCAACGAGAAGAGCTACTCCAACGCCGAGATTCTGGCGCACGCGTTTAGGACTTTGGGCCGCGGAACGTTGGTCGGCGAGCAAACGTATGGAGGGGTGATCTCGACCGGAACGCACACGCTTCTGGACGGAGCGGTGTTGCGGGTTCCGTTCCGCGGGTGGTATCTGCCGGACGGAACCGACATGGAACGGAACGGCGCCGTGCCGCATCTCCGGGTACGGCAGACTCCGGAAGACGAAGCGGCGGGGGTGGATCGCCAGCTGGAGCACGCGGTGCGGGACTTGCTCGGGCGGTTGGAGTAGGGAGGCGCAATCCGATCCACCCCGGAGAGGCTCAGAGGCCTTCGCTGATTAGGGATTAGGTGTCGGCTTTCTCTGACTCGCCGGTCTGGGCTCGGGGTGCAGTGGTCTCGCCGTTCGCGACGCCGGTGGCCTTTGCGCCGCCGGTGACGGCCTTTGGCTGCGTCGCGCCAACCGTAACCGTATCAGACGCCTTGCCGTTCGACGGGATGCCGGTACCCGGAGCCGAGGGTGCCTCCTCCAAGGGTGGCCCCTCTTCCTGGCCGTTCAAATCGACTCTGAAAGTAGTAAAAAGCCCAGCGAGGGCGTCCATTTGCTCGCGGTTCTGAACCCCGACTTCGTTCGCGTGGGTCATGCTTTGCAGTATCTCTTGTGCTCCGCGATCGATTTCGCTTACACCCCGAACGATCTCGGTGGAGACGGATGTAGCCTCACCCATGGCGCCGCGGATTTCCTGAGTCCGGCTCGCCATGTCTCCGATGGAGTCCTGGATTCGCCGGATTATCTCGGTTACTTCTTCGCTCGAGGAGAGTACCTGGCTACTCCCGGTTGAGAGCTCGTTCATGCTCTGGCTGATCTCTTCAAGGAATCCGGATATGGTGCCGAACTCCTGCTGAATGCGCTCGAAGGTCCGGGTTGATACGTCGCTTGCCTCGAAGGCCTGTCTGAACCTGTCGGTGATCGACCGAAGGGTGCGATCGACGCGGGAAGCATTCTCGCTAGTGCTTTCGGCGAGCCGCCGTATTTCTTCGGCCACTACCGCGAAACCCTTCCCGGCTTCGCCTGCGTGTGCGCTTTCTATTGCAGCGTTCATCGACAGGAGGTTGGTCTGCTCGCTTACGCCGTTGATGATCTCGATGATCTCCAGGATGTCATCGATGTCGCGAGCGATTGACCGGAAGGTATCATTCGCCTCGGACATCTGTTCGGAGCCGTCGGCAACTACCTGCTTCGTCTCCTCTGCGCTACGTTTCCGTTCCTCGGTCAAAGCGGTGATGTTCTCCACGCCGGCGTGCATCTCTTTGATGGACGACGTCACGTTGTGGATGTTCTCGCTCTCCCGTTCCACCTCTCGGTTGAGCTGCTTCACCTGATCGTCAATCGATTCAATGGTGTGGCTCGAAGAGCTTATGCTTTGGTCGAGGCCTTGGAAGCGTGTGCGGATCGATCCGATATTCCGGCTTATCTCATCGAGCGCCGTAGCCGACTGCTCGGCGGATGACGAGAGAGTGGCCTGTACGTCGTGGGCCCGGTTTACCGCGTCGCGCACGGAAACGAAGAACTCGCTGACCGAGCTCACGACCGAATTTATGTCACGCCCGAGACGGCCGAACTCGTCGCGCGAGCTCTCGGATCTCGCTGACGCCGGTCTCGACTCGGTCGAGCGTCTGAGCCGTAGTGGTGTCCCAAGTCTCCACCATCGACTCGATTTCGTTCCGCACCTCAGGGCTCAGGTGCTCGAGCTCGGGAGTATCCCGGAAATGGTCCATGGCGAGTTCAGCCCGTGACCGGGCTTCCGTGAAGCTCTCCATTGCGGAAGAGAGCCGGCGCGAGGTTGTGAGGAGTCGGGTGGTCTCATGGGCGAGCGCGTTGCTCTCGCGCAGAACCACTCGGGTCGAATCGAGAACCTGCTGAACGTTTGCGGCGGTGGTAGCCGTGTGTACGAACAGTCCCCCTGACAGCGCGAATCCACAAACGAGGAGTATCAGAGCCCCGTTTACTCTCGTTACGAGTCTCATGACTAACCTTTCACTCTATACCAAGAGGCTTAACGCTGCCAACAGGTTCAGAGCGCAATGCGTTTGCCCCGGGCGCTTAGGGACCTACGCGCCCGGAGCTGACTTCCAAGCGAGATTCAGCCCCGACGTCGATATCGCCGAGCTTCAGATCGACGATCCGGAGGATATTGGCACTTCCAAAGACGCCGCCTTCCTCGACGTTGTGCCCGCGCTCCCTCAGACCCTCGCGTGCCCCTTCACTGATGGCGGGCTCGACTCCCAACCGGTCTCGAGCGGTGAAGGGATAGGTGGTGACGGGATGGTTGTTGGCTTCCACGCGCGGCTGATCGACTGCTTCCTGAGCGGACATGCCGTATTCCACCACGTTGACGAACTGCTGGACTTGTCCCTGCGGCTGGAAATCACCGCCGGTGTTGCCCCCCAAAAGATAGGGGGCGCCGTCTCGCAGCGCCATGTACGGGTTTGAGCTGTGACGAACCTTCTTGCCCGGCCGGGTGACGTTCGGGTCGTCCTCGTCGTAGTGCATGAAGCGCATTCGGTTGTTGATGTGGATCCCCGTGTCGCCGACGACGAGGAACTGAGCACCGAGGGAAGTTGTGACGGCCGCAGCGTTTCCATAGCGATCAACGATGTGGAAGCTGGTAGTATGTCCCTCGTCATCTCGCGAAACATGGGCCTCGCGATTCTCCTCGGGAGCTGTCGAAGCGCGGCCCGCCGGGCCGGACTGTTTATCAGCCGAAAGGTGCGCGAGCAGGTCGGAGTCAACGCTGCCGCCGGCGGCGTCCGGCTCAGCTCCCGTGCCCGCGGAGACGACGGCAGAGTTTGGAGCGGAGGCAGCGGGGGCGAGAGGGTCGGGGAAGGGCCACTCCCGCGTGACGTCGACCGAGATGCCTTCCCGGTGCGCTTGGGCGTGTTCCTCCGAGAGCAGCCGGTCGACGGGAACGTCGACCCAGTCCGGGTCACCTACATGGCGGTTGCGGTCGGCGGCAGCGGAGCGGATCGCCTCGACCTGAAGATGGAGCGACTCGGCGCTTCCGGGCTCGTAATCGCCGAGCCTCAGTCCCCGTAAGATATTGAGCGCAATGAGCTGGGTGATACCCTGGCTGTTGGGCGGGTTCTGATAGACGACCAGGTCATCGTACTCGATTGAGATGGGGTCGACGAAGCCGGCATCGTCGAACTCGGTGAAGTCGGATAGCTCGTACAGTCCGCCGTGTTCATCCGAGAAAGCTACGATCTCCTCGGCGATCGGTCCCCGGTAGAAGTAGTCCTTTGCTGCCTCCAAGGCAGCCCGTTCGCCGGCACTCCGGCGCTCTTCGTACGCATTCGCCAGCCGCTGAAACGTGTTTGCCAAGTCCGAGAGGTAGTAGGTGTCGCCGGCTTCGAGGAGCTCGCCGTCGTCGTCCAGGTAGATCTCCGCGGTGTCGGGCCAATCGCGGAAGTTCGCTTGGCCCCTCTCGAGCCAGCCGCGCATCGACGGGCTGACCTCGACGCCGTCTTCGGCAGCCGAAATCGCGGGCCCCAGAAGCTCGGTCAGGCTCATCTCTCCGTAT
>PWGF01000417.1 GCA_003554375.1 Spirochaetaceae bacterium | reverse complement strand
TTCGCCCTCCTCGTCCACCAGCACCGGCAGCCATTCCCGCTCGTAGTTCCACACCCGCAGCGAGGACTCGGCCGATCCCGGACGCGCCCACTCCTCGAGCACCGCGCGCAGCGCCGTCGAGCCGGCGATTTCCCGGCTGCCGTCGGACGCCGCCGCCGAACCCTCCACCCGCCACGGCGTGTACTCCACTCCGCCGGTGTAGAACCGCAAAGCCGCGTCGGCCAGCGCACGGCCTTCGGCCGCCGATAGCGGGCGGTACCGCTCGTAGTCGTAGGGCTGCGTCTCAAGCAGCTCCCGCGTCGCTTCCTCCGCCCGGTCGCTCCAGTCGCTCTCGTGCTCCCGGCCCAGCCACTCCGCCGGAAGCCCGGACGCCCCGTGCGCGAAAACCATCGCCACCACGTCCGAGAGCAGCGGCTTGCCAAGTCGGTATAGGAGCGCAAGATAGGCCCCCAAGTACGGGTCGCGCTCACCGCCGGAGAGGAGCGCCGTCCCTACCGGACCGGCACCGCTCACCGGCAGCCGAACCCCGCCGCGGTCTTCCCCGCCAACCGCGACCACGCGGCTCAGCCGCTCTCGCAATAGCCCGCGAAGCGCTTGCCGTTCGCTGGCGTCGAGCCCCGAGAAGGCGGCTCCGGGGGCCCAGTCAAGCTCGATTCCCAGCACCTCTCCGGCCGCATCCCCAACCACCGATTGCTCGCTCTCGGAGACGAGCGCCGCGATTAGGTGCACAGCCGCGCGTGCGTACGCTTCCTCGCTCTCCAGCGCCTCCGGCGCGTGCTCGGAGAGAAGTGCGTACTCGCCCGGAAACGCCTCCGCGGCTACCGTGAAGGCCACAAGCTCGGCGCTCCCGTCTTCGTCGACGAGCACCAGCTCCACCTCGCGTCGCATGACGTCCGGCGGTCCGCCTCCGTCGAGCCGTACCGTGAAACCGCTCAGCCCCGCTACTTGCGGGAGAGCGGCCGCCTCCTCGTTGGTTCCCCCGTCCGAGCTCCGCGCCCCGCGGTAATCGCCGAACGGCCTTCGGTCAAAGAGGTCGGCGCGCGCCCGATCGCCCGCTCCGGCTATCGCCGCAAGCTCGTCGACCAGCTCGTCGGCACCCCGCCCGTACTCGGCGAGATCGCCGGTTCCGTCCAGTCCGACGAGCCGCCCGTCGACCCGCGCCCCCGCGCGCTCAACCCCCTCGCCGGGTAAATCGACCTTGAGTACGCGTCCACCCCCAGCGTACTCGAGCGCCGCATGAAGCGAGCCGCTCGACTCCTGCTCGTTCTGCCCAAGCGCCCACCCGGCAGGTACCGCCCCCGACACACACAGAAGCAGCACCGCGGCGGCACGCCGCACGCCTGTCCGCTTCGGCTTCGGCTTCACCGTCGCCTCCCTCCGTCCCGTATCCGCCTTCCAGCAACTTCCGTCCGAAGCCAGACTACCTCTTGCCGAGTTCTTGCAGGACCAATCTCCCACATGCACGCCCGGCACCTTCGTCCGCCTTGCTGTTCGTTCTCGCCCCATCCCATTCCCCTTCATCTTCCCCATGCTCCCCTCGTCGGTTCCCTTCTTCGCCCCATCCACCGTGGCCCGTCCCGTCATGGCCCGTTCCATCGTCGTGCGTTCCCGCGCCGTTCGTTCCATGCTACCGCCTCCCCCGTGACCGCTCGGCCTCCGCTTCGGGGGCCGGGCGCGTCCGCACTCGTTCGGCGCCGGCGGGCTTCTGCCCTTCGGCGAGCCGCAGAACCTCGATCTCTTCGATCTCGAGCCCGGTCGTTCCCCGCACGGCAAGAATGCCGTCATTTGGCTCAACCACGAGCGTCACCTCGAACGCCTCCTCGCGGAGCGTTCCGCTAAGATCGATCCGTTCTCCCCCGATGCGAAGGGTATGCTCGTCCTGGTGCGCCACCGGCGCGGTGCGTACCCGCACCAGATGCGGCGCGCTTCCGCTGTGGTAGCGCCAGGCGACCTCGCCCGCCATGACGAGCGCGGGGCGCCGACTTTCGTCGTCCGCCTCCGCATCTCCGCCCGAAGGTGCCGCCGCCTGCCCGCCGGTTGCGGGCGCGGCGTCGTGGCCGGGAAGCTCCCCGGCACGGCGCGCGGCCTCGAGCGCCGCTTCATAGCCGTAGCCCATCCCGTAGCGACGCCCGTCGGGCCGCTCCGCGAGCTCCGTACCGTCGAGCGCGCGGACAAGCGCCGGCGGCGCCTCCACCGACCCGCCGTCGGGGCCGACGAGCGCAATGGGCGGCTCGTCCCCCTCCGCTGCGGCGTCCGTACGGCCGCCGCCTAGCCCGTCCCAGCCGCCACGGTCGGCTGCCCCCGGCGGGCCTCCAGCGGGCCGGGCCGACCCAACGTTCTCCGGCCCAGCTTCCCCCGGGTGCGCGTCCGCCGGCCCAACGTCCGCCGGCTGCGCGTTTTCCGGCCGGCCTTCGTTCGCCTCGGCCGCGCTGAAGAGCACCGGACGGTAACGTTCGGCCGGGATAAACCGGAGGAGCTCGACGCACTCCTCGCCGTCTCCTTGCGGCGTGTGGACCTCGATGAGGACGGGCCCACTCCCGGCGGCCGGCGCAATGGCTCCCAGCTCGTCGGGTGCGAGGCCGCGCCATGCCGGGTCCTCGGCCCGGTAACTCCGCGTAGGCGCCTCGGGCGGGGCGGCCGTATCGCCGTCCGTCCCATCGGCTGCGGCGGCTTGGCGCTTACTCCGCGCCGGCGCCTCCGGCTGCCCGGCCGCTCCATTCCGATCGGCCGCGGCCGGCCCCTCGTCCTCCGCCGAGTCGCCTGCGGCTACTTGGGCGGCTGCGCGGCCGCGTGCCGCGGCGATCTCCGCCTCCGGGGCGTCGCCGGCGTAGCGGAAGACCGCGATGTCGCCGGCGGCGAGCTCTTCGCCGCTTGCGGTGCGCGGGGCCGGCTCGAGCGCAAACGGCTCGCCGGCTTCCACGTCGGTTCCCGGACCCGGCGTCACCGGGTGCGCCCCGGCGTGGTTGCGGAGCGCGAAGTAGCGGCTCCGCTCGGCCAGCATCTCACCCGCGGCGTCGAACGCGCGGGCGCGGATCTCGATCGTCGTGAGCCCGCCGGGCGCTCCGCCTCCGCCGGGCAGAACCGGCGCGGTGAAGATTCCCGCAAGCCCACTTCCAATCTCCCGCCACGCACCGTCGGTGGCGAGCTCCGCCCCTCGCGAGGAGTCGCCGGCCGCTCGCCAGGCGAGCTCGTGCCGCGCGGCGGCCGGGACACCGCTTTCGGCGCGGACGCGGACCTCGCGGTTGGCGGTGAGCTCCCGGCCCGGAGCGGGCGAAACCAAGTGCAGGAACGCGGCGTCCGCCGGGGCCACGAAGAGCGCAAGCGGAGCGCCCGCTTCGGCCGCTCCCGGCCCCGCTACGGTCACCCGCTCACCCTCGCCGTAGGCGCGCCGCACGATGCGGGCTCCGCCGGCGAGCCTGCCGCCGGTAGTAACCGACGTGCTCCCGGCCACCGTCTCGTAGCCCGCGGGCACAGGGGCCTCCCCGGCGAGCGCACGGTAGACCTCGATCTCCGCCGCCGCGTAGAACGTCGCGAGCTCCGCCCCGCGCTCGCGCGCATCGTCGCGGTGGAGCCTGATATAGGCGCTCCCGGCAAGGTAGGGCGGAAGTGCGCCAAGCCGCGCGCCCCCGCTTCGCGCCGGAGCGCTCACCCGCACGCCCGGCTGCGCTTCTACGATGCCCCGGCCCGGCCGCTCGACGGCAAAGCGCAGGTCGTAGATGAGATCGCCGGCGGCCGGCGCACCCACCTCGACGCTGAACGTGCGCCACGCCGAGATGTTCCCTGCGCGGTCGGCCGCGCGCGCTTCGATCCGGTGGAGCCCAGGCTCGCGCAGCACGATCGGCTCGGTGTAACGCCGCCGCTCGCTTCCCGTCCGGTACTCGATCCGCTCGAGCCCGCTCTCCCCTTCGCCGGCGGCAAGCGCGACCGCCACGAAGCCGTAGGCGCGCTCGATGCTATGCTCCACCCCCGGTGCGGTCCGGTCGACGGCGACCGTCTCCGTATCGCCGAGGGCCACGTTCCCCGCCCGGTCGACGGCGCGGAAGCGAACCCGGTGTATCCCGTCCGCTCCGATCTCGAACGGCCCGGTGTAGCGCCGCCACCGCTCGTCGTTGACCCGGTACTCGATCCGCTCGACGCCGCTCACCTCGTCGGCGGCGTGTGCGGTGAAGCGCACCGGCTCCACGTACCACCCCTCGCCACCGCGCCTCCCGGCGCGCTCGACATCGAGCGCAGGCGGCGTGGTATCGACGGCGACCGGGAGGTAGACTCGATCGCTGCGCGCACCGTGCTCGTCGCGAGCGGCAAGCACCAGCGTGTAGTGGCCGTCGGCAAGGGTGCCCGCAAGCTCCACGGGTCGCTCCCCCGCCTGCGGCGAAAGGCCGCCGTCAAGCGCCCACGCGTTCTCCGGTGCGCCGCCGTTGCCGGCCGCTTCCTCCGGTACGGCCCCGCCGTTATCGGACGTGCCCCACGGCGCCGCGGCGCCGTCGTTGGGCGCGCCCTGCGGTATCAGCCCGCCATTCTCCGGCGCGCCGCCGTTGCCGGCCTCGCCCTTTTCAGGCGCGCCACCCTCGCGGCGTGCCGCTCCGTCATGGGCGGCTGCGCCTCCCGCGTCCCAGGAGTACGCCTCGATCTCCACCCACGCGGCGGTTTCCCGGTCCTCGGCGGAGGCGCGAAGGGTCGGCGCACACACGTAGTAGTCTCTCTCGCCGCCGGGCGCCGCCGGGTCGAGCTCGTACTCGAGCTCCGGGCGCTTCACGTTGGCAGGCCCTTCGTAGGCGGAGACCCGCCCGCCCGGCTCGGCGGCGTAGAGGATGCCCGCCGCAATCGCAATTGCGCGGTGCGCACCGGCACGCGTAAAGAACGCTTCCCCGCGCGCCGCGTTCACCCCCGCGAGCCCACCCGGCCCCGCCGTATAGAGTTTCCGCTCGCTGATCGCCACTGCGACCTGGCCGGCGCTCGCGGACCCGGTGTTCGCACGGCCGGCGCCCGCGGTGCCGGCGCTCGCGGAC
>PWGF01000465.1 GCA_003554375.1 Spirochaetaceae bacterium | reverse complement strand
TTCTGTCCCAGTTCTTCTACGGAATCGCACTGGGAATCGAGGACCGGACGCGGCTGACGGCAGATGCGTTCGCCCACATCGTGCGGAACGCCGTCGATTACACGTATAGGGCGCTTTCCGATCCCGCCGAAGGGACGATTCTTACGGTGCTCCGCGCTTGGGCTGACAAACTGGAAGAACTCAGCAATAAGACGAACGACTTCGTGGCGCTCTTCTCCGAATCGCTGAGCGCCGCCAAGGAGGCGCTCCGTGCCACGCGCACGATGCTTCCCGCGCTCCGCAAGGCGAAAGTAGTGGATGCCGGTGCTCTGGGGTTCGTACATCTCATCGAGGGTATTACCGGGTTTATCGAGCGAGGGCGCATCCGCGAAGTGGAACAGCTCTCGGACACAGAGCTCGAGGATACGGCGGAGCCGGCGGAGCTCAACGACGAGGTAACCTTCCGCTACTGCACCGAATGCATCGTGGAAGGCTCCGGCATCGATCACCGAGAGCTCCGATTGGATCTGAGCGGGATGGGAGATTCCCTGATCGTAGCAGGCTCGCCCGAGCGAGCCAAGGTGCATATCCACACTGACGATCCGGAGGAGGTGTTCCAGATCCTGGAGAAGTACGGAGGCCTCCGGGAGCCGAAAGCCGACGACATGGAAAAGCAGTACACCGCGGCCCACACGCCGCACGCGGAGACGGCACTCGTGATCGACTCGGCGTGCGATCTTCCGCGGCAGTACCTGGAGAAGAGCTTCGTGCATATGGTGCCTGTCCGGGTGATCTTCGGGGACAAGAGCTATATCGACAAGGTAGGGCTCACCCCGGAGCACTACTATGAGCTCTTGCGTACCCGTACGGACGTCGTTCCCTCCACCACGCAGCCGGCTCCGGGAGACTTCGAAAAGGTCTTCTCCTTCCTTACCGATCACTATCGAAACGTCATCTACGTGTCGCTCTCCGGCGCGCTGAGCGGTACGCTGGAGTCGGCGCGCCAGGGTCTGGCCCGCGTTCGGCGCAGGGAGAACGTTCATTTTTTCGACAGCCGGACAACCACGATCGGAAGCGGCCTTATCGCTCGCCGGGTAATCGAGGCAATCGAAGCGGACCGCAGCTACGAGGAGATCGCAGCGATGATCACCGATCTCGTAGACCGGACCCGCTTGCTGATTACGATACCGTCGCTCGAGGCGCTCCTCCGCAGCGGCCGACTCAGCAGGGCAAAAGGGCTCGTCGCTCGCCTCTTGGGGCTGCGACCGCTTCTGACGTTGGACGCGCGTGGACGCGTGGTAAAAGCGGCTATGGTCCGGGGGCCCGAGGCAGGACGCGCCAAGCTGGTGGGGCTGCTGCGCAAGCACCTTGGTGACGGAGCTGAAAGCGACTTTGCCATAGGGCATGTCGATGCCGCCGAGATTGCAGGCTGGTTCAAGGGGCAGATCGAGCATCACTTCCAGCCGGCACGCGAGGTCTTTGTGCAGGATGCCTCGCCGGCGCTCGCTACCCATACCGGCTTCGGCACGATCGCGGTGGCTTACTTGGAGCCGCCGGCGCATTCCGCGTCGGCGAGATAACAAGCGCCGGGGGATCGCGCCGAGGCCTGGGGTTCAGGGCCGGCCTAGAGTCCCGGCGCGGCCTGGACGCGTGGGGCGACCTACACGCGTGGCGCGACCTGGACGGGTCTGGGAGCCTGGGCGCGTGGGGCAGCTTGGACGCGCGGGGCGGCCTGAAAAAGCCGACGGAAACGCACGCGAGGGAATATGGAAATCTTTCACCTGGTGTTGATCATTCTCCTGAGCTACCTTGCCGGCTCTATCCCGACAAGCATCATCGTCGGGAAGCTCTTCTTCAATACGGACATCCGCCGGCACGGCTCGGGAAACGCAGGCGGCACGAATGCAGTACGGGTATTCGGTTGGCCGGCGGGCGCCGCGGTCATCCTTGTCGACGTCGCCAAGGGGGCGTGTACGGTGCTCTTCATCGCTCGACTTCCTACGCTCGGGGCAATGGAGGCTCCGCTCTTGCCGCCGGACGCGACAGCGCTGATTGCGGGAGTTGCCGCGGTGGCGGGGCACATCTGGACCGTATTCGCTTCGTTCCGCGGGGGGAAAGGAGTAGCTACGGCAGCCGGGATGGTTGCCGCCCTCTATCCACCGGCGTTCGCGGCGGTCGTCCCGGTCTTCGTGCTCGCGGTTGCCCTCTCCGGCATCGTGTCGCTCGGCTCGCTTGCGGCTGCCGTCGGGTTCCCCCTGGTGCTCTTGGCTTTGAACCGGACCGGAACGTGGGAGGTCTCCCCTCTTCTCTTCTGGGTGGCTGTTGGAATTGCACTGGCAATCATCTTCACGCACCGCTCAAATATCAGACGCCTCCTGCGCGGTGAAGAGAAGCGGATGTTTGGCCGGGACCGGCGGTAGACGGTCACTCAACGGGTATGGTGCCGGCTGATGAGCTCCGGCGGAACCTAGTTCGCGGGCCGTTCCGGAACTTCCCAATTCCCGGCCTGTTTCTCATGCTGGTGTTGGGGGCGGTACGACCGGAGCATTACAACGGGAAACGCAACGTCACCCGGCCGGATTCTTCGTCCGCCTCGAGCGTAGCTTCGATCTGTGCGGCAAGCTCCCGGATAAGGCGAAGGCCGAAGGTGGGCGGAGTCTCGTCTTCCGGCGCAGCGAGGCTCGAGGCGAGCGCTCCCGCGGTGCCGCCGTCGCCGTCCTCGTAGACCAGAGAGGCTGTCCTCACGTTTTGGGAGGTAGCGGACAGCTCGGCTGCCGACACGCGGATCCAGCCGTGCCCCCGGTGGGTGAAACCGTGTTTCACCGAGTTCGTGATAAGCTCGGTTAGGATGATTCCGAGCGGCGATGGAAGTTTGGGAGGTACGACGAGGTCTTCGACATCGAGGTCTATGTGGAGCTCCACGGTGGCGCGAAAGATCTCCCGGACCTCCTGGAGCAACGGCGGGAGGAACTCCCGCAGGCTCATCTCCGACGGGTGCTCGGAACGGTAAAGCCGGTCGTAGAGGACCATCATTGCTTTGGCGCGGGTGCCGGCTTCCTCTAGCACCTCCTTGCACGGGGACTCGTGTTCATCGGCCTGGAGGTGGAGGATCGACCGGATGAGCTGCATATTGTTCTTGACGCGGTGGTGGCTCTCCTTGAGCAAGAGCTCCTTCTGGTGCAGGAGCTCGCCGAGTCTCTCCCGCATCCGGTACAGGGCGCGAGCCTGCTCGCCCAGCTCATCCGTTCGAGCCCTGTCATATTCCGTAACCTCCCGGCTGAGGTCATCCGAAGCGATCCCAGTCAGCACATGCGTGACCCGCTGGGTCGGCCGAGAGAGCTCCCAGGCGTAAAGCGCCATCATCCCGGAGGTTACCAACGCAATAGTGACGATCCAGAATCCGATGGCTCCCCGGGTATCCGCCATGATCTGTTCGATATCATGGATGTAGACGCCGGTGCCGACAATCCACCCCCACGGCTCGAAGGGAGCTACGTAGGAAAGCTTAGGCTCGATCCGGTCTTCCTGACCGTAGTACTGCCAGTGATACTCAACATACCCGCCCTCGTCCTCCTGGGCGGTCTCGACCATTTCGATAAAGAGTCGTTGGCCTTCGGCGTCGCGTTCCTGCGAGACGTCCGTGCCTTCGAGGTCCGGCCGAAACGGATGCATGATAATCCGCGGATGGTGGTCTTGGATCCAGTAGTAGTCCTGGAGCTCAGGGCCGAAGGTCATGGCCCGAATTGTGTCGATCGCTTGGGCTTGCGCCTCCTGCGTGGTGAGATCGCCCTCCCGTTCCAGCCGGTGCGAGCGCCGGAGCACGCCGAGCGCGACGTCAACCATATCGCGGGTCTGAGCTTCCTTGATGCGATGGACCTCCGTCCGCACCATCGGCACAATGACAAAGAAGGCTACAAGCGCCAAACAGACGATTGGCGCGACGCCCGCAACGGTGAGCTTGCTCCGAATGCTCAGTGCCATCGCCTTACCTCGGAGTGACACGGAATCCGTCGACATGCCGAACAAATGAGTACAGTATCGATGCGATCATTATCGGCCGGAATCTTTCGGGGGCTGAGGCGTGCATGTCTTGCCATTGCTTCCGACGAAGGCCGACACGGGGCCCCTCGGCCGACACTGCCGACCCCGGTGGCCCCGCGCCCCATGGAGCCGGGCTCTTGCCAAGCGACAGCCGGCGGATTGCGGCGAGGAACGGCGTTGCGGGATGCGCTCCGCGGTTTCTCCGGCGCAAGGGATCGAGCGGATACCCCGCAGGGGCGGCGGGCCCGGCAGGGCGGAGGCGACGGAGCCCGTCAGCCGGGCCCGACCGGGTGCCGGCGGAGCGGGGGCGTGAGGGCACTTCGATCCGGGGCGGGTGGAGCGCGGGGCCTACAGGCACCTCGATCCGGGGGCGGCGGAGCGTACGATGCAGGCCGCCCCGAGGAGTACGAGCGAGAGCCCGGTCCCGAAGGGATGCGCCCCGAAAGCGAGAGCTTGACCCCAACGCGTTCAGCGGGCAGCATGAGCTGGGCGACCGGCATCAGGCTTGCGTGAGCTTCGGGCTTGTGTAGGCTCCGGGCTGGTGTGAGAAGGTCGTAGCGAGGAAACCACGGAAGAGAGAACGGGAGTGTCCATATGTTCAAAGGGTCCTTTATGAAGGATCTCCAGAAGCTGGAAGGAAGCATCGGGGAGCTTGTCGAGGAGATCGAGCGGTGTCTCCACGTTTCGTTTGAGGCGTTGCAGCTCTATATCGAGCAGGGGGAGACTGATGAGGTTTCGGAAAAGTCGGAGATTGCGGCGCGGTCCGAGAGCACGGCGGACCAGATCAGGCGTCGCATAACCACGGACCTGTTCGAGGGAGCTCTACTGCCGAACACGCGGGCGGATCTGATGGAGTTCCTGGAGGACATCGACGACGTGGCGGATGAGGCGGAGAAGTTCACCAAGTACCTCATTTGGCCCGGCATCGATCTGAGCAAGGTGGACCGGGATGCGGTGTCCAAGATGATGTCGCGCATAAAGGAACAGTACGTT
>PWGF01000399.1 GCA_003554375.1 Spirochaetaceae bacterium | reverse complement strand
GCGGTCAACTTCATCCAGAACGAGGCGGAGACCGGCGCGAGAACGCTGTTTGAAGGTGAGCAGGACTACACAGAGGGATTTGATTTCAACGGGCAGTCGTTGACCATTGCCGCACCACTGTCGACCGAGGGTGATACCGGAAATGGCGTAGGAGTGACGATCGATAACGCAGGGATGTTTGAAACCACAGCGCAAGGTGAGATTAACGCGGATGAAGGATTTGAACAGACCGGCCCAGGGAACGTCGTGATCGGCGGCGATATCGTCACTGACCGAAACGAGCACCAGAACATCGCGTTCGAGTCCGACAACGTAACGTTTGATAACGACACCGGTGGGCAGCTTCTGCAAGCATATCGCATCGAGTTCACGGATACCGCAGGCAGGGTAGAGAAAACCGGCGCCGGACCGCTCACTGTCGGGGCGTATGCGGACGATGCCGACGCGTTTCTGGTCCGAAACGAGCTTCGCATTGTCGGCGACGAAAGCGTTGAAGTAGATGTCGGGTCTTCCCCCTTCGACATAGAGGCGCTTCGTTTCGAGCCGGACGACGACCCGTCGGTGATTGAGGAAAACCCGATATTCACCCTGGACGGCACTCAGCAGAGCCCGAGTATCGGCTCGGTCGATCAGGATGCCGGCGCCATTCGCTACACCGGGGATAGCGGGACAGTATTCGTAGACGATTTTGGCGATGATGCCGGAGACCAGGAGTACTATGCGTTGATCATCGACGGAGCGGAGGGTGCACAGTTCGAGTTGGAGAGCGACGCGGAAATAGCTTGCTTCGTGGATGTCCGGTCCGGCGAGTTGCGCGTCGACGACCACGCTCTGACGGTGATGCCGCCTGAAGCACAGCCGCGGCCAAGTTGGATCCGCGTGCGGGAGAACGCTCACCTTCGGCTTATCGGAGGCAACATCGATATTGACGGCGATATTCTCATTCACGCCGGAGGGAACCTCGATGCCGGAAGCTCGACGATTCGACTTACCGGCCGATGGATAAACCGCGGCGGACAGGATGCCTTTGAGCAAGGAGAGAGTACCGTCGAGTTCTATCACAGCGAGCGAGCTTCGTTGATCGGCGGGACTACGGAGTTTCACCGCTTCATTGTCGAAGAGCCGGGTAAGTTCATGTGGTTCGAGCATTGGGGCTTCGAAGGCGATGACGATACGCCGAACAACAGCGAACAGCTGGTAGCCGAGGACGGACAAGTTCGCGTTGCGGGGGAAGGCCAGGAGTCTCCGGAGGAACAGGTGCACCTCCTGAGTACGTGGATTCTGGACGAGGAGCTCGCCGACCGATGGCTGGATGTGGAGGGGCGAATTGCGGACGCTGACGAGCTCCTTCGCGACCGGAGCGAGTTGGAGCAAGACGGCGACCGCGATAGCCGGGGCGTCCACCCCGAGGATCGAATGACCGCCGACGGCCTTCCACGAAGCGAAAAGCGCGACCAGCAATGGATGTTTACTCTGTCACCGGACACGGAGGGGGAAGTCACCTACATATACATTCAACTCGGTCATGCCGATGTGCCGATGTTCCCGGAGTTTGCCGAGTTCATTACCACCGACGATCCTGATAAGTACGACTGGACGTACAACTGGCGGCTGGAGATGCTCGTGTACGAGAGTCATACCATCGACTCCAGCGGAGACGGACGGATCGATCGAATTCGAGTTGTGGTAGCCGATCTCGACATCGATAACAACGGCGATGATGCAGGCGAGGACGACATTCGCACGGATGCGATTTCGCTCGACACCGATGAGGCCGGAGAGTGGAAGGAGGGGCTCGAGGTCAGTGTGGACGGGTATGAGGTAAAGGATTTTGAGGCGGCCGGCGACAACGACTACGGCGGGACGTTCTACATCCTCTTGGAGACGGAAGGCCGGCGCCGGTTGGACACCGACGCGACTCCAAACTGGCGCATCGAAGAGAACACGACTCTCCGCGCTATTACGGCCGCGGGCAGGGTGGTGGTCGATAGCGCCGAGGACGAAACGCCGCAGGATACCGCAAAGCCGGTTATCGCATACACGCTTGCGGTGCCCGGGCATGCGAACGAAATCCTGGTGGTGTTTTCCGAGCCGGTTGCACGCGAAGACGGCCGGCCGGTGGAACCTGAGGACTTCGAGTACGATGGTCGTGCGGACGTGGTGGACGTTGACCCGGTTGAAGAGGCGGACGGCGGAGTAACTCAACTGTTGCTTACGCTCGACCGGCCGGTGCGGCCCGAGGAAGTGGTGGATCAGAGCCGTATTCGCGTCGTGGGCGATGTTTTCGACGTGGCACGGGAGGACAACGATGCCGCCGCGCCGACGGTCCTCGGCGGGAGCGGACCGAACCGGCTCCGCTGGGACGAGTTTGTCTGGGACGACTACCAGTACGAGGAATGGGACCATGATGAGGATCCGATTCCGTTGCGTGTTCCTTACGAGGATCCCGGTACCCACCCCACCACCCACCGAGTAAGCGACCTCGGGATCTCCACACGGGCCAATGAGCTTCTGGCGCCGGTCTTTGCGACCAACACGGAGACGCAGACGGAGCCGGAGCGCGGCGGCATCGGAACGGTTCGTACGTTCGATGGGTCGGAGTTCCTGCAGGTCCAGCCCATTCGCACGCAGGTACACCTGGGAAGCGAAGTGGCGAACGCCCTCGATAGCGAGGCGGAAGAGCTCCGGTTGTGGTACGATGTGGACGTGAGTCCGGTGGTGCGCGAGCTCGAATCGTACCATCTCGAGGACATCTGGCTGCCTGAGTTCGACCAGACGGTGTACTCCGGGATTGTGCCGTTCCCGAGCACGGATACCCCGGTGCCCGTAGATGCAAGCTCGGTGAACCGTCGCGGAGACCTGTTTGACTTCGACTTCACTCCGCGCGTCGACGGTGGCGGCGATCTGGAGTTTATCTTGCAGCTTGCGTACCCGGATGACGCTGAATCGCTCTACTTCGCGTATCTCGACGATCCTCACCACTCCGAATGGTATCGCCGGATTCGGCCGTATCAGTTGCTTCTGAGGGATCTTCATAGACAACGGGCGGGCGTTACGATTACCAACAACATCATCAATCCTGAGCAGGGCGAGAAGACGAATCTTTACTACGAGCTCGGCAGAAGCGGCATGGTGACGATCAACGTCTTCGACATGAACGGCGATCTCGTCGACCGGTTGCATCGCGGGCGGCTCGAGGCCGGCGAGTATTCGACGAGCTGGGACGGACGGAACAGAAATGGGTATGCGGTGTCACGCGGGATGTACTTCATTCGGGTCGTGGGGCCCGGTATCGACGAGTATCGCAAGGTGATGGTGGTGAAGTGAGAATGCTGGTGCGGGACGCGACAAACGTATTGTCCGTATTGGCGCTGGTCGCCGGCGCTGCGCTACTCGCCGGTTGTGATGTGGCTTCGTTGGGCCCACTGTTCGGCGGAACAGAACCGGCGCCGGAGCGCACTTCGGAGTTTCGAGTCGAAGTCGACCTCGATCCTTGGGAAGAGAACGGCGCCGAGACTATAGTGCTCACCATCAAGATGCCGGGGGACGACGAAGCACCGGAAAACCTCGAGTTGCGTGCCGAGGACGACGAGCTGCCGTACACGTATGAGTTCGAAGGCACTGCAGATTACAGTGACCCGCAGACGGCCCACGTAGACGCAAGCCTTGGGTCGGACGACGACCCGAACGACGATCCGGACGGTGGGCGATTCTCGGTACACATCCGCTATTGGGATATCGGCGTTAAGCCTGAGCCGTTACTGGTTTCCGAAAAGGAGTTCGAGGACGCCGGCGGAGACGTAAGGCACTCGTTCGCGATTCCGATCGAATAACGTGCCCATCGGCCGCATCGACCGTAGACCTCCTATCCTCCCTATCCTCGTGTGAGCTGGGGCCCTTGCCGTCTGGAGGGCGCGGCTACCGCTCGAGCCGGACGAACCGGAGCAACCGGTCTGTCTTGGGACCGGGTTGTGCGACAGCTCGGGCGGCTCGTACACGGTTACTTCAACACCTCTCCCGGACTCGGATCGGACGGCGGATTGCCGATGGTAGCGCGGATTACGGGGGCGTTGCGTTCCTCGAAGGCGCGGGCGACCTTCTCTTGAAGCTCCTTGCCCGGGGTGATTGCGACCATGTAGCCGCCGCGCCCGCCGCCGGTGACCTTGGCGCCGCACGCGCCGAGGCTGTTGGCCAGCTCGCACAGCTCAACGAGCCGCTCGTGGGAGAGCCCCATATCGATGAGGATCTTGTGGTTGGCGTTCATGACGCTGCCCACCCGATCGAAATCGTGCGCCTCGAGTGCTTCGGTGAGCTCCTGGACCTGGGTGCGGATGGTCCGGAGGCGGCTCTCGAAGAGGTCGGGATCGTCCTTCTGCATGTCGAGCAGATAGCCACGGAGTGAAGCCGTGTTGGAAGTGACGCCGCTGTTGCCGAGCACGACTTCCGCTGGCTGGTTCAGGTTGATTCGGCGGAACCGCTTCTCCTCGCCGAGGAGCTTGTACTCGATCACGCCGCCGTAGGTGGAGACCGTGTTGTCCACCCCGCTTGGAAGCCCGTGATAGCCGAACTCGCCTTCCCATGCGATGTAGTTGATCTCTTTGGTATCCATCCCCAGGTCGAACAGCTCGTTGCACGCGCGCGCAAAGGAGACGCAGATTGCGGCGCTTGCGCCGACGCCGCTTCCGGCCAGGAGATCGCCACCGACGGTGATGTGAAGCGGCGTCTTGTCGGTATCGATCCCCAACACCTCGATCATGCGATTGAACGAGACGATCTGGTCCTGCTCCTTCTCCTTCTTGTAGCCGGGCACCTCGGTTCGGTTGTCGTCGAGTGTCCAGCCGGTGCCACTTTCCCTGATCTCTACCGTGGTCTCGGTCTCAAATGGAATTGCCGCCAACACGGCAGGCGTATCGAAGAGAACAAACTGGTCGCCGATGAGGATGGTCTTGCCGAACCCTCTCCCGGTACCCTGCCTTTTAGTGCCACGTGACATCGATTGCCTCCTTTTCTTCGCCGTCTCCGTCCGACGTCTGCCGGACCTGTCCGGCCTCTCCCGGACGGATTCTTCACCTATTGCGTTTGTTCGTCGCTGCTCGTTCGTCGCCGCGGTGCTCGTTGAGCTCCGCGCGGCGCGTTGAAAGCACGCGCTCGGCTTCCTCAACGAGCTCGCTTTCGAGACCGATGTCGATGGTGGTTGCGGCCGAGAGACTGTGGCACGCATCGGCAAACCCGCCGAGGTTGAGCGTTGCTTCCGGGAGGAAGCTGCTGAGTCCGGGCTCACGGCCGCCGCGGATCGCTTCCACGAGATAGTCCGACACTCGCATCGAGACTTTGGTCTTGCCGAATCGTACTGTTCCGAACCCGGGTATCTTGTCCGGCACCCACTGGAAACCGGCGAGGTACTTCGCCGGATCGCCGACGTCGGAGTTCTTGATTTCGTTGCAGAATACGCCGATCATCTTCACGCCCATGGGAATGAACGAGTCCTTCACGTCGAACCATTGGATAGACTTGGAGCTTCGAAGGGCGCCGTCGCGGAGCTCGTTCAAGGTCTGTGCGAAGATCCGGTCCTTGATGCGTACGAGCTCGTTTAGCTTTCCTTTAGTCTCCTGGTTAGGTCCTTCGAGGCACAGTCGTACGCCGAGGTCGGCCCCACCTTGGTAGTAGCCGACGGCGCCCAAGGTATCGAGCTGCGTGGCGAGCTCATCACAGGGGTACTCCGTGCCGCCCAGGGTGATGAAGTAGCGCTCGCCGGCCGGCGACGTGCCTTCGGCGTTTCCCGACGGGGCGCCCGGGCGTTCGTCCGGTGCTTGAGGTTCCTGGGCACGGGGCTCGGCGCGTGCGTTTCCCTGGCCGGCTGCCTCTGTGAGGGCTTCGCGGTTTGCGCTCACCACGCGACCTTCCACGAAAAAGCCGTCCCCCACAGCGCCCAGAAGCGCGAGGTGCGCCAGATCTCGATTCCGCTCATCAAGCTCCACGGCAAAACGGTAGCAGGTGGTGGAGCCGGATATGTCGATGTCGCCCTTGAGACCGAAGAGGTCAGGGTCCAGGTTAATCACGGCGGGATCCCCGCTTGGCTCCGCCGGATGGTGGTCCAGAATGACGACGAGGTTTTGTCCGTGGTTCTTTTGGGCGATGAGGGGGGCGATCTTTCCGGCAAAGTCGGCGAAGACAATGAGTTTGCCCGAGTTCCGGGAGAACACGATATCGAGAAGCTCAGGATACGGCTTCTCCAACGAATAGCGCGAGACCGTGTAGCCGGCTCGGGAGAACGCGGTGAGGAGGATGGCGCCGGAAGCAAGGCCGTCGGTGTCGTTATGGTGGAAGAGGAGAACTTCTTGTCCGGCGCGGCTGATGGGACCGAGCGACTCCTGCAACGCTTGCGTAAACGCTTCGAAAGCGGTCCGCAATTCCTGAGTAGACTCGGGGCCGCGCAAGGAGTGCGATTCTGATTGTTCCGAACCGCCTGATGGGGAGTGGTGGGAAGCGGAAGGCTCGGCTGCTACGCGGGAGCCGGCGCGGCGGTCAGAATCGTAACTATCGCTCATATGGTGTCAGCGTATTGCATCTGCGGCTGACTGTCAAAACAAGTGATCAGAGAGCGTTTACGAACGTTCGAGTCCTTGAACGGCTGACAGGGGCAGGGCAGAGGCAGTTTTGCATCGGGTGGCGAACCACGTGTAGGCTGTCGATGCGCTGACGCGTGTGCCCGGGGCGACCAAGGGGACAGTTCCGGCACGCAATTCGCCGCCGTCTCCGGACGGAGGCTTGGGAGGCTTTATGTGGCCGTTTCGAACTGTACGAGTACTGAGCATTGACGGCGGGGGAATCCGCGGGCTCATCCCCGCGATGGTTTTGCAGAACGTCAAGGAGCGGATGCGCCGCGCCGGCCGTGAGCGGCCGCTCCACGCCTGTTTCGACCTCATTGCCGGCACGAGCACCGGAGGGCTCATTGCGCTTGGGTTGACCGTCCCGAAGCCCGAGTCCGGAGAGCCCGCACTCTCGATCGACGAGATCGTTCGGATGTACCGCGAGGAGGGAACTCGCATCTTTCCCCAGTGGAAGTTCAAGCTTCTCCATACTATGAGCCATGCTTTCCAAGAGAAGTACGCGCTCGAAAACTTGGAGAGCTTTCTGGGGCCGGTCTTAGCGGATATGACGCTGCAAGATGCGTTGAGCGACCTTTTGATCACGAGCTTCGACGTGGAGCGGAACACGCCGTACTTATTTAAGAAGCGAGCCGGGCGTGCCGACGATGAGAACTTCCTGATGAGCGATGTCGCCAAAGCAACCGCCGCCGCGCCGAGCTACTTCGAGCCGGCGGTCATCACAGCCTGCGGGAGTTCCGGAAACGACTACTGCATGGTCGACGGGGCCGTGTACGCGAACAATCCGGCCATGTGTGCGTACATCGAGGCGCGGAAGCTCTACCCATGGGCGTGGCGTTACGAGATTCTGAGCCTTGGCACCGGACGGCCCTCTCGACACCTTACCCGGGACGACCTGGAGTCGTGGGGCTTCGTCGACTGGGTGAGCCCGATGCGCGGGGCGCCGCTGTTCGGCATCATTTCGGCAGGTCAGACCGAGTCCGTCGACTATCAGCTCAACAAGCTTCCGGGCGTGCGGTACTACCGGGTCAACGGCAGGTTCGAGGGCGAGCGCCCCGAGATGGACGACGCGAGCCCGGAGAACATCGAACGGCTCGCCGCTACCGCCGGGTCCTTTATCTCTGAGCATGATGCGATGCTTGAACGGGTGTCACGACGACTGTAACATAACCTGAGGAGACGAGCGTTATGAGTGAGCTTCTTGAGAACGCCGAAAAACGGAAGGAGGTGCTCAAGCACCTGATTTTGCAGCTCCATCGAGGGGAGGCGCCGGAACAGGTTCGCAAGCGGTTGATTTCGGTGCTGGACCGTATCCCCTACCGCGAAGTCGTGGAGGTCGAGCAAGAGCTTATGTCCGAGGGGGTCCCCCAGGAGGAGATCCAGCGGCTGTGCGACATTCACGCGCGGGTTTTGCATGGTCAAATTGAGGAGCCTGAGGGACAGGAGGTTCCAGCGGGGCATCCGGTCGATACGTTCCGTGGGGAGAACGCCGCGCTGCGCGTGACGATCAACGAGCTTCGTCGCACGTTTCAAGCGATAGGTGCATCCGGAGTGCAGGAGGGCGACGCGGGTTCGCAGCCGGCGGAAGATCTCGCAACACTACGCGAGCAGATTCATGGGGGCTTGCAGAAGCTCAGTGATGTGGGAAAACACTACAGCCGGAAAGAGAATCTCCTTTTCCCGTATCTCGAGCGTTACGGCATCACCGGCCCGCCGAAGGTTATGTGGGGAAAGCACGACGAAGTCCGCGACCTACTCAAGACGGCCGTTCGTGCGATTACCAGCCTGCCGGCCTCTCCACAGGTTTCGGAGTTGCGCGAAGCCGTGAAGCGCTCGATTATCCCGGCAGTCGACATGCTCGACGAGATGATTACGAAGGAGGAGGAGATCCTCTTTCCGATGGCCCTTGATACGCTCAACGAGCACGAATGGTGGGAGATCTACCAGCAGACGCCTGAGATCGGTTACTGCCTCTACGACCCGCAAGACGAATGGAAGCCCGAGGGCAAGGAAGCAGCTCCCGCTGCCGCGGTTTCCGCCGGAAGCGAGGTTCGGTTGCCGAGCGGTGCCCTCCGGCCGGAGGAGCTCCGCGCTATTCTTGAGACGCTTCCGGTAGACCTCACTTTCGTTGATGCCGAGGACAAGGTGCGCTATTTCTCACAGACAAAAGAGCGGGTCTTCGATCGAACCCGGGCAATTCTGGGACGGGATGTGCGAATGTGCCATCCGCCTTCGAGCGTGCACGTTGTTGAGCAGATCCTCGATGACTTTCGTAACGGCCGGCAGGATCGAGCGCCGTTTTGGATCCAGATGGGAGACCGGTTTATCCTCATCCAGTATTTTGCGGTTCGCTCTGAAGAAGGGGAGTATCTCGGGACGGTCGAAGTCACACAAGACCTAACCGAAGCACGTTCGCTCGAGGGAGAGCAACGCATCCTTTCCTACGGAGAGCCGGGAAACGACCGGACGCCGGACTGAACCCTGTGGACGATCCCGGTTGAAAGCTTCCGGAGCTGGATCGGGCTTCCGGAAGCTCCATTCTGTTTCCGCTCTGCGACTCTCACGATGCCGTGTGGGAGGCCCTTTGCGACCGATGGCACCTGAGTTGCCTATACTAATAGTTGTAAGTACAATATACGTATGAAAAGGATTACCGGAACGACAGGAAAGGCCGGCCTGGTCAGAACAGCGCTCGTCGTAATGGGGGCGCTGGGCCTCGGCAGGGCGATTGCGCTGGCTGGAGGCCGGCAGGAGCAGGAGCCGCCCGAAGCGGAGCCCGCCGGGGAACCTGACCCGGCATTGGAACAGACACCGTTGGACGAGAGCGATCCGGGTGGACCCGCGATCTCCGGCCTGACGACTGGAGAAGGCGCGTTGCGCACCGGCGAGCGCGAGCTCGTGAAGCACCATGGGCCGGACGAGTTGCGCTCGAACATGATGTCCGGCGGGCCACCCCCGGATGGCATCCCATCAATCGACGAGCCCCAGTTTCTGGAGGCCGAAGAAGCGGACCTGGATCCGGGAGACAAAGTGGTAGGGCTGGCGCACAATGGCGCAGTTCGAGCCTACCCCCACGCTATCCTCGTCGTCCACGAGATTGTGAACCACGAGGTCGGGGGTGAGAACCTGGCGATCACCTACTGCCCTCTGACCGCGACCGCGCAAGGGTACAAGACCGGGAGCACGACGCTAGGTGTCTCCGGGCGGCTTATCAACAGCAATCTCGTCATGTACGACCGGGATACGGGCTCCCTGTGGCCGCAGATCAGCGCTACCGCGATTGCCGGCGAGCGCGAGGGCGAGACCCTCGATGAGGTCGAGCTCTTCTGGACGACGTGGGAGAGGTGGCGCTCGCTCCATCCTGAAACGGAGGTGCTGAGCACTGACACCGGCCACGTGCGCGACTACGGGCGCGATCCGTACGGATCCGTACAATCCGATTGGCGGATACTACGAGGGCGACTCAGTCATGTTCAGCCTTATGGCGGAGGACGATCGGCATCACCCTAAGGAAATGGTGGTGGGCGGTCGGACCGCGGAGGCCGCGGGCTACTTCGTGCTGGAGGAGCTTCGCGATGCTGGGATTCAGGAGACGGAGCAGTTCTTGGCCGTCTACGATCCGGACCTGGACACGGCTCACATGTACCGGAAGGCGGACGACGGCGCGGATACCACGCACTCCTTTACGTATGAGGACGGAATTGTTGTGGGCGAAGAGCCCGGAGAACGGTATGCGCCGGATGAGCTCCCGCTCAAGCGGGTGATTGCGATCGACGCGTTCTTCTTCGCCTGGAACGCCTTTTACCCGGAGAGCGAGCATCCATGAGCAATGCGCTTGATCAGATAACGGAGGAATACGCCACCTCGCAGAGCGGGGAAGGCCCCGGCATCCGCGGTACGCTCCCGGTGATTCGGGAGCTTCTTGCGAGCGGCTCGTACCGGCGGCTCGTAATCACGATTGGTCTGGTGTACCTGGTAGCTTTTCTGCTTGCGATCGAGAACATCACGCCTACCACCGGCTCCTGGTCGTTCACGAGCGTGGGCCTCGGCGCAATGTTCCGGCGAACGGGCTTTCTGCTGTTCGACTCGATTGCGCTCCTCCGTACGCCGCTTTTCACCGTTCTGATTGCGCCGCTGAACCTCGCGATCGGTCGGAAAACCGAGCTTCTGCTTCCTCACCCGTCGCCGAAGCGGTAGTGGAACGACACCGCGGGCGCGATGAACACCTCTTCCGCCCCGGGAAAGAGGTAGAAGCTGACCTCCGGCCGTACCATGAACCTGCGGCCCACGCTGGCTCCGGCAACAAGCCCGATCGCCGGATCGGTGAATAACGGCTGTTGGTCCGCCGCATCGACCTCGTCCGCGCGCCCGGTGGCGTACATGAGCCGGGTGCCCCCGTAGAGGCTCTCGGTGCCGACGAGAAGGGAGGGATAGACACCGAATATCGTCACGAGGTCCACCCTCATTGCCGACGCTCCGACAGCGCCGGTTACCATAACCGGGCCGTCGTACAGCCGATACCGAGCATCGCCGTAGAAGCCCCAGAACCCTACCTCCCCGGCCGGCAATGCCTGAGGCAAAGCCCACGCCCTCGCTCCGAGATCCGCGTTCTCAGTTATTCCGTGGCGAACGAGGAAGGCCGTCTCGAGCGGAACGATCGACGGATCTTCGTTCCCCGCTTCGGGGACATAGGCGAGCACCGTACCGGTGCCGACTTCGGTTGAGCCGGGGGGTACGGTCTCGGGCCCGTAGTAGGAACCGAAAGAGAGACATCCCGAAACGGCTATGGCTGCTGCAAGAATAGGGAGGGACTTGAGGACAAGAGAGCGTTCTCTGATCATCGCATTTGCCTCCGTCTCCGACGGTCTGTACCCGTCGGGATAGGTGCTTGCACCCTTCTTGGAACCAGCTTGAAACCTCATTGTACCATAGAATGTGTGACGCAACAGGAGATTATAAGAGCATTGACGTGATCTATGAACCTAAATTATCGCCCCGAGCAGCGTGGACGGGCAGAACGGAAACCTTGCCGAAAGAAGGCGCGGTGGGAGTAACGGCGACCTTTGAATAGCCACGCATTTGCGCATCGCAGCAGCTCAGCTCCTCCCACAGTTTAACATGGTCGTACTACTGGAATAGCAGAAGCAAAAGGGCGGCTGGTGTCTCCAGGCTCCCACGCCAAGAACGCACGAGGACCGGGAGACACTCAGCTCGTGTGTACACGGGGCGGAGGTTCGGCGCTGATGCTCGCCGCTCGGCCGGCGGATCCTCCTCCCCCCTCCGCTTCGTTAGGCTTCCGAAGCTACCGCGGCACGTGCGTCGCGGCTTCTCCTGATAATAAGGAAGATCCCTGCTACGACGGCCAGGATCCCTGCGATGAGCACCATGGTGAATGTGGTACGGACGGTGAAGGCCGAATGCAAGTATCCGCCCACTGTTGCTCCTATCGCGCTTCCGAGGCCTGTGGCTCCCTGAAGATAGCTGAGCAAGGTCCCCTTGAGCTTCTGCGACGCATAGCTCCCGATGAGTGCTTGGCTGTTCGGTGTGAAGAATATGCCGCCGATTCCTGCTATGGCCATGAGCGGATATATCATAATCGGGTTTGCAATAAGCGCTAAACCTCCGAAACCAACGGTCAGAAAAATGGCACCGAGCAAGATTGCTTTGTCGGATCCAAAGCGGTCTCCCAGATGGCCTCCGAGGGGCATGGCGAAGGAGAAGACAGCAAAAATGGCGACTCCCATCGTGCCTCTTCCAACCTCCCAGCCCATGCTTACGCCAAGGTCATCCACATTGGCAAAGACGGCAGCGTTGTTTACTCCCACGAAAATACCTACGAGTACCACAAGGTATACGGCTGCGGGCTGACTGACCATAACCTTGAAGAACGACGGTTTCTCCTCCTTTTCGCTTTGGACCTTTCCTCCCTCGTCTTCAAGGCCGCCTTCCATCCGCCTCACGATTTGCACACTCACGAACCCGATGACTATCGCTACCAGACCAGCAAGCGCTAGTACATAGTAGGCCTGCACGATGCCGAAGGCGGGGACTACCAGAGAGGCAAGCATTGGGCCGACCGCAGCGCCTACGCCGAAGCCGATGCCGTAGAACCCCATGCCCATTCCTTTCTTGCCTTCCGGAGCTCCCTGGTAAAGGAACTTCTGGATTCCTATGAACACGAGGCCGGTACCGAGCGCCAGCACGACTCGGTAGAGATAGAGGAGCTCGTGCGTGGGAGCGTAGGTCCACAGAGCGTAGAACACGACAAACAGCAACCCACCGCCGAGAAAGGTCTTTGTCGAGCCTTTTGCATCCGAGATGGGGCCTGCTACCAACGGACCGATGACGGCGAAGATGTAGCCCAGAGCCAGAATAGTGCCGCTGATGGTTGGTGCTATCTCTTCAGCAACGCCAAGGTACCGGACAAATGCATTGTTGAGTGGTGGGATTGCCGCTGCTGCTGCGCGGAGGACCGCCAGCATGATTATCCCGCCGATGCTGCGTATCAGAAAACTCTTCATGACCCGACCTCCTTATTTCGTTTGACGCTATTCTCTGCCGAGCTTCTTTATCTTTGCGCCCTCGTTCCGTCCGCAGGGCGCTCACTGCGGGGCGCTCAGGTTGTCGAGGCTTTGTACTCTGCTGCCGCCCCAACCCGGTTCCCGCCCGGCCCCGTCTTGTGTTCCTTTCCTCCGCCAACTACTCCGCCAACGCGAACTTGTAGCCGTATACCCAGTTTCCGGTGTCTTCTCTTTTGTGCTTTCGTATGACCATCTTGACCGGGGTTCCCTTTTCCACCAGCTCACCTTCCATCTCGACTACCTCGGAGATTATGTGAAGCCCGTCATCGAGCTTGACGACGACTATGGTTCGGGGTGGAAAGTCGGTGTATCCGGTGGCGGGGTATCCGACATCGTCTTTCCAGCTGGTTAGGACTTCTCCCCGCTTGGGTGGGTAGTAGTCCTGGAGATCTCTGCCGCCACAGTTGGGGCACCTGAGACCCTGGCGGGGAGGAAAGTACTTCTCGCCGCAGTCGGTGCAGTAGCTTCCTTTCATGTGGTACCGGCTGTCCTTGGTCCGATACGTACGCCGTGTACTGTGACATTCCGTTCGGGGAATCATCTCGGGAAACTCGTTGGACATTAGAAACACCTCCTCATTATCGCGACCGCATCAATCGATTGGTGAGTACCATATGCTTGCGCAAGTGCCGTCTCAGCACCGTCGACCTGTCGTTCGCCTGCTTGTCCCCGGATCTGCTTCATATTTTCGATGACTTTGCTGTGAAAATCACCTCCGACACTGCTGTGCCCAAATCCTATTGCACCCCCGTCGGTGTTTGTCGGGAACCGCCCTTTCACCGCAGTTTCGCCTTCGAGTGCCAGGCGAGGCATTTCGCCGGGCTTAGCTACACCGAGCGATTCCATCTGCATGAAGCCGTCCGACGGCGTCAGGTCGTGGACCTGGAATACATCGATATCGTCCACTTTGGTTTCCGCCAGCTCGAGAGCTCGACGCGCCGCAACACCTGTTCCGGGTTGGTGAGAGATGTCGCACTCACGGTGATCCGGGTGGGGATAGTGGAAGTGTGCCCCCATGTAGGCAGGTCGGTTTGCAAGCCCGATGTCGATATACACCGGCAGGTCGTACTCTCGTGCCACGTCCTCGGACGCCATTATGAGTACGCAGGCTTGGCTCCGACCGGCGGCGCTTCGTATTCTCATACCCTGAATCCCGCCGGCTTTGAGTGTGTCGTCGGTCGGCATCGGACTGTGATATCTGACTGCCTCAGGATTCCGGCGCGCGTACCAGTGGTCTTGCCACGCCCATTGAGCATCCGCTCTTAGGTCCTGAGTGCCATACTCCTGTTGGTAGTAGGCTTCTCTGAGGAAGCTGTAGTGAAAGTGGGTGAGGCCAAGGGCGTAATCTACGTCCGTGAAGTTCCCGGCGGCACTTGCTGTCTCCATTGGGTAGAACAGGTCCGTCTGGGAGAAACTGACGGAAGCGCCGATATCGTATCGACCGGAAGCAATATAGTTGTAGAGGCTGAACGTACCTACGCCTCCGCCGGCACAGGCGGTCGACGTCGGGATAACCGGCGCGTTTAGGCCACCTAAGGCATCGGCCATGTGGGGCGATATAGCAGCATCGGGAACCGTGCGCTCATTGTATGCTACCGTCCAAACCTCCATGTCTTCCGGCTTCAGTCCCAGCTCATCAAGAGCCGCAAAGACCGGTTCGGCTGCATACTGTCGATAGTCTCTGAAGTCTTTGGCCTTTGGCTTGGTCATTGCATAGCCGATCACTGCGACTTGTCTGCTTGTGTCTTTCATCGCCTTGCCTCCTAAAGGTTTCCAGTGACCAGATTCGCTCGCATATACTTATGCTCGTATTTCTGGGCTGTGCCGTAGTCGAGCATGAGCTTGTCCGCCAGGATGTCTTTGGTGGTATGGTGCTCATTCGGATAGCTGGTGAGTTCCGGCGTTGTCCGAAGATACAGGAAGTCGCTTCCTGCGCCGCTTCCGTATGAGCCCAAGAGTATTCTCCGCTCCGTCTCGCGTTTATCCAGGATATAGGCCAGAGCCAGCAGACTGGATGCAGCCCCACAGTCGCCGATTTGTGGGGTCAGCAGGTACGGGTAGATCTGCTGCTTGAAGTCAAGCTCAAGGGGGCCGGACACCGAGTACGGCGCGTTGAAGCTGTTTTGATGGAGAGCGCAGTCGTCTACATCTTGGGAAGAGATTCCAAGTTTGCTGAACAGCCCCCGGGCGGCCGGGATCATGTTGTCATCAATGCCCCAACCGTAGGCATATCCCGTTACGCCGCTTCCAACCTGGATGTAACGGTCGCCCTCCACGCGGAAGAAGTCGCTCTGGTCCTGTGCATAGGATGAGTGCCCAACAACGTTGGCCACAACCTGCTCTTTGCCCACCAGAAGTGCGACCGCACCGGCAGACGCACCATAGTCCATCCAATGGCCGGGCGGAATGTGGCGGTTTATTGTGTCTGCGCCAATGGCAAGCGCGTATTCCACTTGTCCGCTTTCGACCAGCGCGAGCGCAGCGATCAACGCCGACGTCCCTGACTTAGCCCCGAACTGGAGATCAAACGAGATGATGTCTTTTCGGAGTCCGAGCGCTTCTGCAACTACCGTGGCGGAGGCTTTGGTACTATAGGGATTGGTACCGGTTCCCAGGATCAGAGCACCGACGCGTGCGGATTCCGCGCTGCTTCGCTCCAACGCTTGCACCCCTGCGTCGACGGCCAGGGTAACCGTGTCTTGATCGGGATAGAGAACGCCTCGCTCCTGATAGCCCAGTTTGCCGAGCACCACCTTATGGGTGTTTCGCCAAACCTTGAGCACTTCATCGACGTGTATTCTGCACCGAGGCAGGCCTACTCCATAGCTCACAATTCCGCTGTCCATGTCGGCACCTCCTTCTTCTCATGTGATAGCTCTTAACACGCCCCAGGGAGCAGGTCACGGTAACGAGCGGCCTTCTCTTCGGTAAGATTCCGAGGTTCGTTGGCCACGGGGATGTCCACCGCCTGCGCGTCTCTCGCTTACTCCCACGACAGGCCATAATCCGGCTCTGTACCTTTGGCCCCCTACATCGCAGAAGCCTCGGCCGACCGACTTCTTGACAGAAGGGCAAGGACAGAGTTGAGTGGCTCGTGGGGAACGTTCATGCGGAACTCCGGAGCGTCCGGTACGACAGGACACTACGTTCTGGCCTTTCTCTGTATCGTCTTGCTGGGAACGGGGACGCTCATGTACTCGCCCATCATCATTCCGTATACCCGTGCCTTGGGCGGGCTTGCGGTTCACGGAACGTCAATCGAGGGCATAAGCAAACTCATCGCGTGCATCGGCGTGGTGTATGTCGGGCACATCTCGTCGTTCTACGGCAGAAAGAGAACGCTCATCTCTATCTATCTCCTCGGTGCCGTAGGCGGCGTGGTGGCGGGTTTTGCGCCAAGCCCGGTTTGGCTTCTGGTCAGTAGCACAATCAGCTCTCTTAGCTTTGCATCGATGGGGGCAGTCATGATGACCTACTTGGCGGAGATTGCCCCGGAGGGTCGTCACGGGACAGCTCTCGGAGTCTTCGGAACCGGCATCGGGGTGAGCGCCAGCATAAGTGCTGTTTTGGCCACCACTCTGGCGGAGCATTTCGGGTTTCGCCTTCCGTTTCTTCTTGCGGCAGCGGGGATCCTCGTGGGAGCTTTGCTGATTCGGCTCTTTTTCGTAGAGAGCCTGGACGATGCAGCGGCGCCGAGGGAGGAGTACAAGGGCATCTCCGGACTGAAGCTGCTTCCGCTCTTGCTCAAGGCGAACGTGCTCATTGTGGTATTGTACCTGGGCGCCGGCGCCTACCAGTTCCTTCAGTCTTCGCTTTCGACCTTGTTGACGCCGCTGGTCGAAGCGCTCGGATACCCCCTGAGCGTAGCGGGAATCGGAATCGGGGCCTACGGTGTTTTCGGTCTCATGCAGCCTCTCGGTGGAAGAGTAGGGGACCGCTTCGGCCGCAGAGCCATCACTTTCGTAGGAGCTCTCCTGTTCCTTGTGGGGATGCTCACCCTCTATGTGGCTGACTCGCACATATTAGTCTTGATTGGGACCAGCCTGTTCGGTATCGGAACCGCCCTCTACGTGCCGTCTTTGTCTGCGCAAATCTGTATGAGTGGTCCGGCGGAAACCAGAGGGGCCGCGATGGGACTGTATCAGGCGATGTTGACGGTGGGAGCAGTTTTGGGGCCGGTAACCGGGGGTTTTGTACTTCAGAATATCGGGCCTCGAGCACCTTTCTTACTCAACAGCGGGGTGATAGGGGGATTCTTCCTGCTGCTGGTTGCTCAGAGTCTGTTTGGGAAGAAGGCGCGGGAGACGGAGCGTTCATCATGCTCATCTGAAGCCTGAAACAATCTGCAGTAGCGTGCTCTGTGGGCACATTGGGACGCCTCCGTGGGCGTGTTGGGTATCCTGGCGCTCACCGCCGAATACCGCTACAACTCACTCGTTTCCCGTCGGTACTCACTCGGCGATTTGCCCGTTGTTTTTCGAAACATCTTCGCAAAGTGGGTCGAGTCCCAGTAGTTGAGCTTTTCAGCAATCTCGGTGACGGTCATGTCCGATTGCCGCAGAAGCCGCTTTGACTCCTGGATCCTGGCCCGTAGCAGATACTCGCTGACATTTATCCCGATCTCTTCCAGAAAGATGCGATTCAAATGCCGCGCAGAGAAGCCCATCGCATTCGACACGTCTTCAAGTCTCAACTCTTCTTCAAGGTGGGAGTCGATATACCCCATGGCTGCGCGGACTACGTTGGAGTTCAGTTGTGTACCGGCATGGCTGTCGGCGATGTCCATGACTTCTTCCAGAATCACCTTAAGCCAGTGTTTGAGCGTTAGCTTGTCAAATCCTTTTGGCGGGTAGAACTCCGGAAGCCGGATGTTCACCGGTTGTCCTTCTGAGTAGCTTATGTAGTAGGGCGTTCGCGTGATCAGTACTGCCAGCTCGATCACCCGGCCCTTGAATTCTTCGGGGCGATTTTCATAGGCGGCTGCCATATTCGTGACAATCTCGTCCAGTTTTTCTTCGGCTGCTTTCCGCTTCCCAAGCGCAACTATTTCGATTAAGTGCTTCTCCTCTCTCCAGTCAAAGGTATCCTCGCGGCTGACAATATCCGCATCGTTCCATTCGCCCTTGCGCAGAGTCTGTCGTGCTATGGCGAGGTTGCAGTACATACAGTCATCAAATCGGCCGTCCGCCAACGCAGCAAAGGCCATAAGGTACTCAGATGTTCTCTTCTGGAAATCCGCCGTAGCCCGCAGTCGTTTCTCCGAAATCACAGGGACCGCTTTCGTCAGTTCTTCTGCTTCCGCCGAGTCTACGCCGGCGGTTCGGCACCGGCGCTCCAAGGCAGCACGATCCTTCTCGTCCCACTCTTCTGTACGCACGTAGCCGGAGATTAGCGCTCCGGTACTCGCTCCCTGGCTCAGAATCAATGGGCTAACGGTGAAGCTCATTCCCAAAGGGCACTCGGTTACGTAAGGCCTCACAAACGCCGACTTCTTGATGGCTCGGGAAAGAAAGCAGTCGCAGGAGTCGTGCTCATCTTCACAACGATCGAGCTTCCGACATAGCTCCGGCACCGGCGGAGAGGTATCGGCAAACAACGGTTCCTTCTCCAAGGGTTCTTTCAGAAACGTCGGAAGGCCACTTGCCTTCGCGAGCATATTCAGGAGATGAGTGATTGTTGTCTCATCGAGGAAGTCTGTCAGTGGGAGCCTATAACGGTGAAACCAATCTTCCATGATGTCTGTTGCTGCTTCCGAGCTGAGCTTTCAGTGTAGTGGTTCCCCTGGTGGCTTCTCTGGGGATCGTCCACCTCGAAGGCGCAGTGATGCCGTAGGTTGAGTATAGCACCGCAGCATGCTTCCTTCATATTCCTTCATATGCGGATGTGTTATCCGGGTGTATCGCCATGCTGGGGGCTGGGGAAGGCCGTTTACACACGGGCAAGATCCTCAAGTGCTCTCCGAAGAAAGCGGAGCGCCTTTTGAGGCGACACGGTTTTGTAGGCTCGACTGCTATCCCGCGACACCACTTGTCGATCTCGAGCGGGAGGAGTTTCCAATGTGGGACAAGTCTGTTATGGCGAGACCTCGACGGCCGTTGGAGCACGAGGGAGACCGTGTTACTCTAGAACGTAGGCAGCGCATGCTCACCGCTCCATGGGCAATATGCGGCTGGACGGCGGCGCGCATAGCCGCACGCCTTTACTTATGCCGGTCGGCTTTCAGGCAATTTGATCTGGAAGGAGGTCGCTATGCTAAGAGTGGTCAAAATCTTTGGCGTAGTAGGAACGATCCTCGTGCTCGCAGGGTGCGAGCTCCCGTTTCTCCCTGGTGACGAGCCCGACGACGAGGCCACCTACGACGTGACTCTTGAGGTAACGAGTGAAGATTTTGATGAGGCCTCTATTATCTGGACAATTGGGGATGACACAGGGGGCCTTGTTCATAGTGTACCATGGGAATAGGAAGATACCTGTGGTGCGGGCGAGAACTTGGCTTTGGCCGCTGAAAAAGAAGGTGAGGAAGGGGCCCTCACTGCCAGCATCTATATTGATGGAGAGGAAGAGGTGACAGCCACGGGTGAATGGGATCCCGATGAGGAGAAGACGTCCGTTACTGTTATGACGCAGACTCCTGAGTGAGGGGGCACGCTAACGCTCTGATAGAGGAATAGGAATTCTCCCATTTGTGATGATAGGCTCCCGGCGCTGTGCATTTCCGCTTTACGTGTTCAATCGCTTGTGACGATCGCTCGCTGGTCTCCCGAGTCGGCAGATATGCTCGGAACATCCGGGGTTGCTCCACCCCACCAGCTGATCGTATTCTTGCACTCGGTTGCACTTTGAAATTGGAGGGGGCACGAGATGCGTTTTCTGGAAGGTGACCAGGTCGCGCAAGTTGTGGACGGGATCATAAGCTCCAAGAAGCAACAGGGCCGGTACGAAATGGACCTGACCGTGGCCAGGGTGTTC
>PWGF01000238.1 GCA_003554375.1 Spirochaetaceae bacterium | reverse complement strand
GCGCGCTCCTGCTCGCCATCATCCTCATTGTGGGCGGCCTATCGGTATTGGCTGCCTGTGGCGGAGAAGAGAGCTCAGCAACCGGCGAGGGGATAGAAGCATCCGACGGGGCCGGCACAGAGAAGCAGAAGGATGCAACCGACGGCAATCTCGACGCGACCGGTGGCGACGGCGACGACGACGTGGTGACGATAGAAATGCACACGCGCGGCGGAAACGACTACAACGATCCACTCGGGGTACACGTCGAACCGGGAACGACGATCCGCATCGTCAACATGAGCGGTGCTCACACCGCCACCGCTTACCACCCCGACAACGGACGGGAGCTCCGGATTCCGGAGGGCGCCGAGCCGTTCGACAGCGGAACCCTGGCCGGAAGCGGCGAGACGTTCGAAATCGTGTTGAATGAAGAAGGGGTCTACGACTATCTATGCACCCTCCACGAAGCTCGCGGCCACGTCGGTAGAATCGTCGTGGGAGACCCGGAGGCCGCTCCGGCCCGCGACAGCGACGGACTGCCGGGCCGTGCAGGCGATTTCCTCCCGCCGGTCGATGAGATCGTCGAAGAAGGTGCCGTTGCCTTTGAGTGATCTGCCGCTCGAGTGAAGCGAGCCGACCCCGGGCCGGATCGCAGCTAAAGGTCCGGCCCGGAGAAGCCGGCTCCGCCGACGTCTCGCGCTCCTCCGCGAAGGAGTGAGTCGCGCATCGGCTCGGCAGGCGCTCGGCCCATCCCAACCTTTCGCGGGAACAGTCCGTCAGTCCGTAGCAGTCGGAATCCTCTCGATGTAATCGGAGGTCATGCGGGACATATCCTGGTAGGGTCCGCGGAGCTCGGAGGGAAGGAGCTCGGCAATGCGATACATGAGTTCATCGGTCATTGCTCGCAGTTCGGACAACGACGGCCTGCGCCCTTCGGGCCCTCGAAGCACGAACGGCTCCCCGACCCGGACAACGAAGGGAGTCCGGCGCAGCTTCCGGAGGTTCTCCCACGCCCTTGAAGCACCCTGCTGGGCCATAGGATAGATGGGAACTCGTCGTGCGGTCGCCAGCAACGCCACACCAGGGTAGCCGCGCTGCAAGACTGCCGACTTGCTGCGGGTACCTTCCGGAGCAATCCCCAGAAATGCCCCTCTGTCCAGCGCCCGCAGGCATCTGCGAATCGCCCGAGAATCCATCCGGTTACGGTGGACCGGTATCAATCGCCACACCTGCATGACCATCCGCATGATGGGATTATCCCAGAGCTCCGCCTTTGCCAAGCCGGTGGTGGGCCGCGGCCTGAGGTACACGTAGTAGAACGGCGCTTCCAGGTTGCTGGTATGATTCGACACAAGAATCGCCGGACCACGCTTGGGAATCTTCGCCAGTTCCCTGAGCTCCAGACGAAACACGAGGCGAGCGAGCGTACGAACTGCCGCGTTTATTATCCTTTCCACGACGAGAACCTGTCCTTCCACATCAGACGCTTGGAGCATAACATGATACCAGGGCGAACGAATTTCTACCAGACAGATTCCCGGGTGGCACTGGTGATGTGCCGGCGACGCGGAGCCGGTAACCGCGCCGGGGGCCGCCTCGCGCTGCACATCACGCCGATACGTATGGCGTGAGCGTCGGGCTTCGGCGGCAGTCCCAAAATGCATTAGCCTGAGTCCCAGACGGTGCCGTCCGAAGAACGGCCGGCGGGAGGAGGTTATTCGTTCTTAGGGTCGTTATCGATGAACTCACTGACGATCTGGTCGATATCTTCTTGCTCCATGTTCGATTTCCGCTCGAAAGCAAGCTCCTGATTAGTCTCTCGAAGGCGGACAAGCAAGCTATGGACGATGATCATCAGAACCACATTGGCTGAGCGGGGCTTGGACTTAGCAAAGGACACGAAGCCGTCACGTGGCAGGCTGGCAACCACCACATTCTCGCCGGCGACAACGGAGGCGGTGCGTCGCACGTTCAGAAATATGCCCGCCTCTCCGAACAGCTCGAACGCTCCGAGGGTACATATATGGATCTCCTTGTTCTGCTCTCCTTGGAGACTCACATGAACGTTCCCGTCGAGCACGGCAAACAGGTAGCTGCTTACTTCACCCTCACGCAGGATGGTCTCGCCGTTGTTATACGAGAGGAAGTCCATCTGCGTCGCAAGGGTATCCCGAGCCTCGCCGTCGATGTATGCGAACGGCAGAACTTTGGAGAGCTGCTTCACATAATGCGCCCGAATAACATTATCAGTTATTCTGTTCATACGCGCAGTATTATCGAGCACGGATGGACTGTCAACGCAGTTCCGCTCCGAAGCCGCCGGCGCAGCGCCGCGGCGACGGACCGGCGGAGCAGTCGGTGCCCGGCGGTGAAGCGGTTGTCGGCAGGCGGGCTATGTCATTGAGTGCGAAACGGCGCGACGATCCACTCTGGGCGTTTCCTGGACCGAATGCGGCAAATCTGCTCACAATGGGAGCCACTGGCTTGAAGCCCAATCTCATACAACGAGGTTTGCTGATGAAGCGAAACAAGATTCTATCGTGGTGCGTTCACGCATACACTGCCTTAGGGCTCATAATCGCAGCCTTGATGGCTATTCTGATAGTACAGGGCGAAGAAGCGCAGTTCCAGATAGTACTGGTGCTTGTGCTCGTCGCCTTGGCGATCGACTCCACCGACGGGTGGTTGGCGAGCAGGCTCCGTGTCGGCGAGCACGCTCCGGCAATCGACGGAAGGCGGCTGGATGATATTATCGACTTCCACACCTATACCTCCCTGCCGCTGCTTCTCATTTGGCGAAGCGGTCTTCTGAGCGGTGGTTCGGCGTGGCTCCTCCTCATTCCTCTTCTGGCGAGCGCGTACGGCTTCGCCCAAACAGACGCCAAGACCGAAGACGATTACTTCCTTGGATTCCCGTCGTACTGGAACGTGATTGCGCTCTATCTTATTCTTCTGAGACCCGACACTGCATTCGTCATAGCGGCGCTTCTGATATTTTCGGCGCTCACGTTCATCCCCGCTAAGTACCTCCACACCTCACGTCCGGGAAAGCTCTCGACTCCGACCAACATCCTAGGGGTACTGTGGGGCATTCTCGTGCTTGCTATCGTGACGGGTCAGCTCAACGGCGATGGGTGGATTCTCGGATCGTTAATCTTCCCAGTTTACTACTTGGCCGCCTCCTGGGCCGTTACGTTAACTCAGTGGAAGGCGGCGCGGAGTTCCGATGCCGCAGGGGCGCCGACCTCCTGAGAGTGCCCCGGGATCCTACGGTCCGGCACAGTCGACGCGGAGTCGGCTGCCGGGCGCCCGGTACTGCTCGGCTGATACGCCCTTCGGCCCCCTCCGGGATCGGATCTCTTCGCCCTGCCGTCCACGGGCACCCGCGGACGGCAGGGCGCGGAGAGGCCGACATAAGTCTCCGTCTCGCTCCAGCCCGACGAATCGCAGGTACCGGATTGCCTGACGAACGTGAGGCGCTAGTTGCCTGCTTCCAGGAGGTAGTGCTGATGGAGATGCTCAAACGGAAGCACGACCAGCGGATCCCCGCTGCGCTCCATAAGCAGGTCGACGTATGCTTTCATGAGGTCCGCGTCTGCCACCGCCAATCCGGCTCCCGGCAATGCCGGTGTCACGTGTTCGATCCGATTCTCCATTCCGAGCGCGCCGAGCAGCGTAGCCTGCATCCACGGTCCCGCCGGCGGTGCCGGTGACTCGGTGACCGTATACGGATGCTCCGGCGAGAGGCCTGCTTCACGAAGAACGAGCTCGACAGCATCATCGATCCCTCCGAGGATGTCCACGAGATCGCGTTCCTGAGCTGCACGGCCGGTCCAGACACGCCCCTGAGCAAGCTCCTCCGCCTGCGCCGCCTCCATATCCCGTCCTTCGGCCACCTTCTCTACGAACCGGTCGTAGAGCTCGTACAAGTAATCTACCATGAGCCCACGCTCCCGCTCAGTCAGCGCCCGACTCGGTAGAAGCTGGATGCCCAGTAGCGGAATGCTCGGCCCGAACCCGAGGTCCGCGGATTCACCGCGCGCCACGTGATCGGTGGCGACACGCATGAGATCCGACACGCCGTCGTCGTACAACCACGTTGCAATCACGCCTATACTGCCGGTGACCGTGTTGGGTGCAGCCAGCTTGTGATCGGCGTACATGCCGACCCAGTAGCCACCCGAAGCAGCCACGCCGGCCTGACTAACGACTGTCGGCTTCTCTTCCGACGTTTTGCGCAGCTCCTCGGCGACAAGGTCCGCTGCCAACGGATCTCCCCCGGGGGAGTCCACACGGAGCACAACTCCGACTACATTCGGGTCGCGTCGGGCGTTTCGAATTGCCTCGGCCACCCGGCGGGCGTGCATTCCCGACTCGATCTGTGTGGTCCCCACGGCATACACGACGGCAACCGTCGGGCGCGTCCCCCAGTAATCGTCATCCGGATACTGGAAAGCAGGCAGCTCGGACGCGGCTCGCTGGACCAGAGGAGCACCTTCGAGCTCTTCGATAACGTCGCTTAGCTCTCCTTCTCGAGCTACCGAGTCCACCAGTCCAAGCTTCCGTAAGCCTCCCGCGGTCAGCTGCAAACCGTCACGAATGATCTCGTCGTACTCATCCGCGGAAAGCCCTCGAGACGCCGTGACGTCGTCCCGAGTGAGCGTGTAGTATTCGTCAATCATATCGGCGCGCTGTTCGCGCTCCTCATCCGACATTTCCCGCCGCGAAAGTGTCTCCGCCCCGGACTTGTAGGCGAACTCCCGCAGCTCATCCACCCCAACGCCTGCAGCTTCAAAAAAATCCGCAAGGTACGTAGAGCCTGCAACGTATCCGGGTACAGAGAACCCTCCCTCCGGATGCATAACCAGCCGGTCCGCTATCGAGGCGATGTGAAATACGCTCATCCCGCCACGCTCAACGTACACGACAACTCTGCCACCCTGCTGCCGGAAGCGCTCCAGCGCACTGCGCACCTCCCAGGCTGCTGAGGCTGAGATTGTTGTGCCCCGCATATCCACCACGACGCCCGCGACATCGG
>PWGF01000288.1 GCA_003554375.1 Spirochaetaceae bacterium | reverse complement strand
CCCTCCTCTCTCTCGCCTTCGGCCCGGAAGCGTTCAGCCAAGTTCTGGAGGGCGCGCACGAAGCCGACAAAGCGGCCACCGCCCCGTTTGCCGAGAACGCCGCCATGATCGATGCGGCGATCGGTGTGTACGAGCGAAACGTGCTCGGCTATCCTTCGACCGCCGTTCTCCCCTATAGCCAAGCGCTCGAGCGTTTCCCGGCGCACCTGCAACAGCTCGACATGGAGAGCAACGGCAAGCGGGTCGATCGCGAGGGCACCCCGGTGCGCTACCCGACCGGCCCCCTCGTTTTCGGAGAGCCCGGCACCAACGGTCAGCACAGCTTCTACCAGCTTCTCCACCAGGGCACGGACATCGTGCCGCTCCAGTTCATCGGGTTCCGGCGCAACCAGAGCAGCCTCGACATCGAGGTGCAAGGCTCCACCAGCCGTGAGAAGCTGAACGCAAACCTGGCAGCCCAGGTCGTCGCGTTTGCCGCGGGAAAGGCGGACGACGACGCCAACAAACACTTCCCGGGGAACCGGCCGGGCAGCCTCATCTACGGTGAAGAGCTTAACCCGCGCTCGTTGGGGGCGCTGCTTGCGCACTTCGAGAACAAGGTGATGTTCCAGGGCTTCCTCTGGAACATCAACAGCTTCGACCAGGAAGGCGTGCAGCTCGGGAAGGTGCTCACCAAGCAGCTCTTAGGCGGAGGCGAGCGCTCGGCGCTGCTCGCCGCCTATGCTGATATACTCGGCGTATGACGGGTATACTGGGTGTATGACGCTCGATCAGCTCCTTGCGCTGGCGGAATCCTATCAGTACTCGGTTGCGGCGGTGTTCGTGGCGGTTCCCGTGCTGCCGCTTCTCTTCCGCCTGGTCCACGGCCGGTACGGCGGGTATCGCGCACCCTGGCGCTACTTCTACACCGTCATAACCTATGTCACCTGTATCCCCGGGGTATTCATGCTGGTGACGGTGCTCTACAGCGTGCTGTTTCTGGGAACGAATGTCCTGGACTACAACGTGCTGGTGTACTTCCTGCCGATCGTATCGATGGTAGCAGCGCTCGTTTTCATGCGGGGATCGGTCGATCTGTACTCGGTCCCCGGATTTCGACGACTTAGCGGCCTGCTCGTGCTTCTGGGCGGCAGCTTCTTCATCGTCTATGTGCTCGACCGGCTGCGGATCTGGGCGTTCTTCGGCGGGTCGATCTACCTCCTGGCCGGAGGAGCCATTGTGCTCTTCTTCCTACTCAGGTGGGGCGCTCACGCCCTCTTCGGCTCTCCCCAAGACCAAGGCGGTCGAGCAGGCTTTCGGCGGCGTCGGCGAAGGCCTGGGACGCAGTCCGGTATTTGAAGCCGGTTATGATGCCGAGCCCGCCGAAGAGCACGTCGTGAAGGTAGTTCGAGAGCAGATTGAGATACGCCCGCCGCTCAACCTTCCCCTCCTTGTTGCGGACAAGTAGCTCACGGACATTCCAGGCCGCGGCTAACTGGCTGAGCTGCTTGGTGAGCACCGGATAGAGAGCACGCACCAGAGCTGCGTAGCGCTTGCGATACGCCTCGTTGCCGTGAACGAGAAAAGCGATCTGCGCGGCGCGGTCGCGCGTTTCCCGCCCGTTTTCCGCGCGTCGCGGGACCGCCGCCGTGATGCGCTGCCGCACCTTCTCCACGCGTACCAGCTTGAAGACGGCCGCGCCAAAGAGGAGGACGGCAGCGTCGTAGTACACGCTGGGAAGCCGGCGGCGCGCGGCTGCGCATTGGCTCAGAAGCCGCCGGACGCGGAGCTCCGCGCGGTCGTAGAGCTGCGCGCGCCGCTGCGGGGTGCCGCTGGGGCCGAAAGCCCCCTGCCTCTCGCGCCGGTCATCCAGCACCTGGCCGACCGCTTCCCGCGCGGCGACCGCGCGTTGCCACACGGCATCGCCTGAGAGGCGCCGAACGAGCTCGGCCAGCATGCCGCGCTTCTCGTCGCTCAACAGATGCATGCTCCCCGAGCTCCGAAGGTAGGCGGCAAGCCCTTCTACCGAGGCGGATACCTCCGAGCCCAGCCGGAGAAGCACCTGCTCCTCGATCCGGGACACCATCGGCTCGACGTGCGTCTCAGCTGAATCACCGTGCTCGCGGTCTCCCTGCTGCCGGCCTCCCCCCTTCTTACCTCCCTGTTCGCGGTCTTCCTGCTCCTCAAAGATCTCCGGATGCCGGAGAAGCACATCCACGGCGAGCTCACGGAGCGCCCCGGCAAGCCCGGCCCGCTCGGCATTCTTCCGCGCTGTCTCTTCCGCAATCCGTCGGCACAACGTTCGCATGCTCGAGAGCGCGAGGCTCACCGAGTCCGGCCCGGTTGCTCCCAGCAGGTTGAGCGCCGGATCATCGGGCACCGCGGCCAGATCGCGAAACCGGCGGGCGTCCTCGTCGGATATGCGCGCCTCCTCAGGACTGTTCCGGTTGTAGTTCTGCACGACCGCTCTCGGGTTGAAACCATCGATCCCCGTATGACGGAAGCGGTTATGCCACACCAGGATGTCACGCTCGGGAAAGCGCGAGAGGATCTCCCGGCTGTACCCGCCCGCGGAGACATGTGCCGTCGGCTCCGGGGCGGTCACCAGCACGATGTGCGAAATATGCCACAGGTAGGAGAGGTTCTCCTCCTCCCCGCTTCCGGCCGGCAGGTCGAAGAGAAGAATGTCGTACCGCGCCGAAAGCTCCTCCGCGTACACCTCGAAGAGCAGGTGTCGCACCATCGAGCTCTCCCCTTCGCCCAGCTTGGCGCCCGGGAAGAGCACATCCAGCCGCTCATAAGCACGCAGCGTATACCGGGAAAGCGGAGCATCTTCACGAAGTGTCTCGTTCTCACCCAGCACCGCTTCCGCCGCCCGCAAATCGAGAAAGGCCGCGACGTCCGCAAGCGGATCCAAGTCCGCAAGCGCCACCCGAAGCCCCTTGGACGCGTAGTAGAGCGCCAGGTTGACCGCGGTGGTCGTCTTACCGACGCCCCCCTTGCCCGAGGTCACCGCGATACACCGTTCGGAGAGTTCCTGTTCTGTATCTGAGCGTCTGTCCTTTACCTGTAGGTCCGCCACTGAGCCTCAGAATATCACAAGGAGCGGTAGCGCGCCACGCGTCGGCGCCACGCATTGGAGCGAGCATCGGACCTACCCAATCGTGGCCGGGCGCCGAGGCCGGGCTCGGGTCGCCGCCGGGCTGCACAACCGACCTCCCCTTCCCGCCCGCTTGTCCCTGCGTCTTCGGACGCGCGGTGCTCTTCGATCTTTTGTAGCCGTCTTGCAGACGGAGACGAGCACCCGGGTGGAAATCGGACTACGATCTGCTATATTGCCGGGCATGGCACTCAAATCCGTCATCTGTCTGCACGGCTACGGCGTACGTGGATTCTTCTGGGAGCCGGTCCGCCCCCTTCTTCAGGAAGCGTTCCCTGAGGTCCTCACACCGAACTTGAAGCTCCAGAACACTCGCACGCTTCTGGACCATGCCGAAGAGATCGTGCACGGCAAGAGCAAGCTGGACCGCGGCCCGGTCGTCTTGATCGGTCATAGCCTCGGGGGTGTTGCCGCCGCTATGTGTGCCCGCCACCTTGGGTCCCGGGTGGTCAGCAAAGTCGTGATCCTGGCGGCTCCCTACGGAGAGCAGGAGCGAGTGCCTGGCACAGTAACGCGCTTTCTCCTCCGTCACCAGCTTATTCCAAACGTCTTAATCCGCTCCCGGTTCTTCACCGCCAAGACGGCCCCGGAGGATCAACGCCGGATATTCGACCACGCTGTTCGCGAATCCAAGGAGCTGCAGGACGAGATATTCGAACGGCGCTGGTTCCACACCGACTACTTCCCTCCACCGCTCGAACAGCCCAGCCTTGTGGTCGCGAGCGCCTACGACAAGACCGTTCCGATGCAGCAGACTCTCCAGTTCGCGGACGCGCTGGATGCCGAGCGAATTGTCCTCGATTACTCGCGAAAGGTGGCTCATAACGATATGATATGGGCACCCGAGGTTCGCCGGTCGCTGTTCCCCGATATCGTCGGTTTTCTGAAGCGAAGCGGGGGCCGCCAACAGCGTCCGCAAACGTAAAACGGCTCGAAGCTCGCCGGCTACCCCACGGCGATCGAGCGCAACGGCAAGCGGGATCGCCATGGCAACGATGCGTAACAGACGACGGCAACGTAGGCTCCCTCCGATGACTGTCCGGGAGGTGCTCAGTAAGCTCACCGTTCCCGTTTCGGCCAAGGTTACCCTTGTTGGAGACGCGGTCGTGTCGGCAGCTCTCGGCGGCGTTCTCCTGGCATTCCCGGACGTCGCCCTCCGGGTACTCCACGCGGATCCCGCTACGCTCGGCATCGAGGCCGCCCCTCACCTGGGGCTCAACGCGCTCGTACGGGTCATCGGCGCTACGTTTTTCCCCTCGGCGATAAGCAGCCTCATAGCACTGCGGGCCGGCCCCGCTCGCATCCGCGACGCGGTGCTTGTCGGATCGCTCTTTGCGGCCGCCGTGGCCGCCGTCATGACCGTCTATGCGCCGCTCCTCCCGGGAGCGCTCCGCCCGGGCCTGGCGGCGGCCCTCTTTTGGGTCATTGCGATCGCCCGGGCGTGGTTCTATGTCACACTGCGCCGCTTGCCCGCCTAGCGGGCTCCGTCAGGCTGCGCCGGCTCCCGGCCCAGCCGGCTGCGCGCAGCCCCGACGACGGCTGTGCTCCCGGCTGCGATCCGAAGCGTGAAGGACGGGAGGGGCGCCCGCCGGGGCGTCCGGTTCCGGGAGTGCGTGACGAGCTCCGGAAGTGGGAAAGCGTAGAGTCTCCCAGGCAGGGTGATCCGCCGGCGGCCGGACGGCCCGGCGTGGCGGTCCCGGTGCGCGCCGCGGTGGGCGGGGGCGGCATTGCTCGCGAGCGGGCGGGCACGCGGGGCCGAGCGGGTTCGGCGCGCGGCGGGACGGAACCCCCGGACGGCCTGACCCCGGGGCAAGCCGCGCTCGCCGCGGGGGCCACGGGGCGAGCGTGGAGGTGGGCGTAGCCCGGGAGGTGCGGCTTGGCCCGGGG
>PWGF01000499.1 GCA_003554375.1 Spirochaetaceae bacterium | reverse complement strand
GCTCGGCGTAGAGCACTTCCAGAACCAGGGGCCCGTCCGTCCCCGAGTCCGCGAACCGGGCGCAGAGTACCGCCGCGCGTTCGCCTTCCGGCGTGCGTGCGCTCCAGCATATTCGATTCTCGGTCGCATCCACCACGGGCCACCCGGCTTCAATCACCGCGCGCTCCGTTTCCGGAAGCTCCGAGAGCGCGGCCTCCAACATTCGGCTCCGGTAGACCGAGAGCTCCTCGGCCGTGATCTCCGAATCCTCGCCAAGAACGAAATCCTCACGGACCAGATCGTCGGTTTCCTCTTCGAGCTCGAACTCCAGGCGTTCCAACCCCCACTGCTCGCGCAGCTCGTTGTACCACTCATGCACAACGCGCCGCATCTCCCGCTCTTTGAACCGGAACCACATCCGCTCGATCTCGCGCTGCTCCTTGATGGCATCTTTGAACTGCCGGAACACTCCGCGCCCGCTTGCCAGGATGTCGCGCAAGCGCTCCCGGTAGATCGGGTTTCGAAGGCTCGTGACAAAGCGCTCCATCAGGTGATAGCCGTCCACGCTCCTCCACTCGGGGATCGGGACGTACTCTCTCCCCTCTTCGGTTGAGCTGTTCCTCACGACCTCTCCGGTCTCGACCTCTACCACGAATTCCTGTTCCTGGTTCTCCATTCCGAAGATGATCTGGTCGACGATCTCTCTGGTCAGCTGGAACGCCATTTGCTCTCCTCCGCTTCCACGAGCTCCGCAATCCGTTCTGAGATCTGCTCTACCGGCACGTGATGCATCCGGCCCGTTTTCCGCTCGAGAATCTCTACGGTACCTTCCCGCTGCGTGGCGTTGGTGACGACGATGCGATACGGAATGCCGAGGAGGGCGCAGTCTTTGAATTTGGCCCCGATGCTCTCAGTCCGGTCATCGTAGAGTACGTCGTCACCGAGCTCTTCGGCAATCCGGTCGGCGATTCGGGTAGTAGCTATGCTCTTGCCGATCGACATCAGGTACGCCATGAAAGGGGCCACCGAGACCGGCCAGACTATTCCGTCCTCGTCGTGGTGCATCTCGACGATTGCCGCCATCAACCGTCCCAACCCGATGCCATAGCTACCCATGTACGGATAGACGCGGTACCCCCGCTCATGGCGAAACCACAGGTCCATCGAACGCGTATAGTACTTGCTGAGGCGGAAAATGTTGCCAAGCTCCAGAGCTCGCCACTGGTGAAGCGGCCCGCCACAGTGCAGGCACGTGTAGCCGGGAGCAGCGCGCGCAATATCCGCAACGATGTGCGCTTCGTAGTCCCTTCCGAAATTCACGTTCGTCACGTGCGTATTCTCTTCATTGGCACCGTACACCAAATTCGCGGTCGCCGCGGCGCCCTGATCTACAACCACGGTCACCTCGTCGTCGAGCTCCGCCAAGGGACTAAGGTACCCTGGAACCAAGCCGTGCCGGCGCAGCTCGTGCTCGGTGGCCGGTCGGAGCATGGCCTCTCCGCTACTCTGACCGAGCTTCTCAAGACTTACATCTTGATCCGCCCGAACCACGGCCATGACAAGCCCGTTACCGCTGGAGTACACCATGGTCTTTGCCAGGTGGCTGTAGCCGAGCCCCAAATACTCGCTCAACTTAGCCATGGAATCGCACCCCGGCGTCCTCACCCGGCCGCTCTCCCGGGGCGTCTCACCCTCGGATTTCCGCGCCGCGACAGCGACCTCCCGATTCGCGCTGTATCCACAGCGAGAGCAGGTGATGACGTAGTCGTCACCGACGGTAGACGGCGAGAGAAACTCGTAGGAGCGTTCACCGCCCATGTAACCGACTCCTGCTTCCGCTACAATCGTGGGAACCCGGCACCGGCGAAAGATCCGCATGTACGCGCGGAAGACCTGGGGAAAGAAGTTGTTCAGCTCAGTGAAGGAGCGGTGGAAGGAGTACGCGTCCTTCATTACGAACTCCCGCGAGCGAACGAGGCCGCTCCGTGTCCGCTCCTCGTCTCGGAATTTCTCCTGGAACTGGTAGAGAAACACCGGTAGATCCCGGTAGCTGTTCAAGCTGAGCCGGAGCATCTCCACCATCGCCTCTTCATGCGTGGTGGCCAGCACATGCTTGCGCCCGAAGCGATCGTTGAAGTGCACCATGTCCCGGTCGATGAGCCGGTGCCGCCCGCTTCGCTTCCAGATACTGAACGGATTCACGATCGGAACGAGCACTTCTTGCCCGCCGAGCTTGTTCAACTCCTCACGGATGATTGCCTCGAGTCTCCGAAGTACCCGGAGACCCAACGGAAGAAAAGAGAACAAGCCGCGCCCCAGATAACGGATGTAACCACCGCGAAACAGAAGGCGATAACTAACGGACGAAACGCCCTTGGGCACTTCCCGGAGTGTCTTCGGAAACAGTTGCGAATACCGCACGACTGTGTAGTTTAGGTACCGATTTCCACCGGGGTCAAGCGCTTCGTTACGCCCGCCCTGGGCAAGCGCAGCCGGATCGGTACGGTTCGACGGCGGCGTTCGCCGGCAGCGCGTTGGCGGCGCCCGCCGGCCGGCACAGGCAGCGCCCGCCGACCGGCACAGGCCGCGCGTGGGGGCCGGCGTACGGCGGTGTCGGCCAACAACAATCTTCGCCTCACGAGCGAAGGGTTGCGTGGGTCGAAGCGGCTTCATATACTGGCGACAAATCAGCATCAGGATAGGAGTCAATCCATGAGTTTCATAGAATCGGTAGAGGCTCGCGAAATACTGGATTCGCGAGGCAACCCGACGGTCGAAGTGGACGTGCTGCTGGAGGACGGCTCGCTCGGACGTGCGGCAGTTCCTTCCGGCGCATCCACAGGGGAGCACGAGGCGGTGGAGCTTCGTGACGGCGACAAGAACCGGTACAAAGGCAAAGGCGTCCAGAAAGCGGTCGACAACGTGAACAGCGTGGTCAGTCCGGAGGTCGAGGGGATGGACGCGCTGGACCAGACCGGCATCGACCGGATGATGATCGACCTGGACGGGACGGACAACAAGAGCAGGCTCGGAGCGAACGCGATACTCGGGGTCAGCATGGCCGTGGCCAGGGCAGCCGCGGCATATCTGGACCTGCCGCTGTTCAAGTACCTCGGTCCGTACCACGTGTCGACTCTGCCGGTGCCGATGGCGAACATCCTCAACGGCGGGTCCCACGCGGATAACTCGGTGGACTTCCAGGAGTTCATGATCATGCCGGTGGGGGCGGACTCGTTCCACGAGGGGCTCCGCACCATAACGGAGGTCTTTCACACCCTGAAGGGAGTACTCAAGGACGGGGGCTACAGCACGAGCGTCGGTGACGAGGGCGGCTTTGCACCGAACCTCAAGTCAAACGAGGAAGCGGTGGACGTGATCCTCAAGAGTATCGAGAAGGCCGGCTATAAGCCGGGCGAGGACGTGATGATCGCCCTGGATCCGGCGGCCAGCGAGTTCTATGACACCGGCAAGAAGACGTACATCTTCAAGAAGTCGGACGGCCGGGAACTCTCCTCGGAAGAGATGGCGGACTACTGGGCCGAATGGACGCGGAACTATCCGATCGTCTCGCTCGAGGACGGGATGGCCGAAGACGACTGGGACGGATGGCAGCGGCTCACCGAGAAGGTAGGCGAGCGCGTGCAGCTGGTGGGGGACGATCTATTCGTCACAAACACCGAGCGCCTGTCGGAAGGTATCCGGCGGAACATCGCAAACTCGATCCTTATCAAGGTGAACCAGATCGGCACCTTGACCGAGACGTTCGAGGCGGTGGAGATGGCGAAGCGCGCCGGTTACACGGCGGTGGTGAGCCACCGGAGCGGGGAGACCGAAGATGCGTTCATCTCGGACCTCGTCGTCGCGCTCGGCACGGGGCAAATCAAGACGGGATCGCTCTCGCGGTCGGATCGCTTGGCCAAGTACAATCAGCTGCTCCGGATCGAGGAGATGTTGGGAGCGGTCGCGCAGTACCCCGGCAAGGAAGCGTTCTACAGCATCGCTCAGCTGTAGCTTCGCCCGGCTGTCACGCTTCAACGCGCAGCCGGCTACGGCCGGCTGCGTGCGGCACCGGTCTGCGCCTCGAAACGGGCGCGGGCCGGCGGCCCCTGCCTTGCGCCGCCCGCGCCCGTCTTCTTCCGTCGCGCTTGGGACGTGAGGCCCGGATTGTTGGTGGAATTCCGGCCTCTCTTGTCTCCCCCCGGTCGCCGCACGGTGGTACTTGGCGGGAATTTTACTGGATTTTTCAAGGATTCCGCCTCTCCGCCCTGTATATGAGGGTGAAAGGAGAAGGCGAAGTGAAGAAGCCGAAGCACAACGGCGCGGCCCCGGCCACCGCACCACACTGCTGCCCGAACGCTGCATGCTGTTACCACAGCCGCGAGGCGGCCGTCGCGGCATGCGCGGGCGATGCGCGGTGGTATATCCTCTTTGGACGCTTCTGGACCGAGTCACGAGGGTTCATCCAGCGGTTCCGCTGCAAAGGCTGCGGACGAACCTGCTCGACGCAGACGTTCTCGATCGACTACTGGACGCGCCTGACGGTGAGCTACCGGGCGCTCCTTGCCGAGCTGACTTCGGGAAGCGGGCTCAGGCGGATTGCGGTGCGCTGGGGGACGCCGCTGCGGGTGGTGCGCAACCGCACTCGACGCCTTGCGCGCAACTGCCTGGTGGTTATGATCTGCGCGGCGATCTACTGCAAAGAGGGCAATCTCCAGGAGAACCTCGTCTTCGACGGCTTCGAGTCGTTTACGCGCTCGCAGTACCACCCGAACAACTTCACCATAATCGCCGGCAGCGACTCGCAAGCGATCTACGGGGTCACCTACACTGCGCTCAGGCGCAAGGGCGCGATGACCGGAGCGCAAAAGCGGCACAATGCGCACATCAACCTCCTCTGGAGGCCGCCGCGTTCGATTGAGGCGAGCGTGCGAGGGCTTTTCAGCGACTTCGTCATCACCACGCTCTGCGGTGCCCACCGCCGCGGCACCCTCGAGCTGCACAGCGACGAGCACCGGAGCTACCCGCCGGCGCTCGGCTCGATTCCGGCGCTC
>PWGF01000494.1 GCA_003554375.1 Spirochaetaceae bacterium | reverse complement strand
CCCGGCTCACTCGGCACCTCGGCCACGAACTCCCGGACCGAAGGGACGGCCGGCCGTAAGTCCCCCAGCCTTACCTGCTTCGCGCTGATCCAGAAGTTGGCCAGCACCGGGAATACGATGACCGCAAATACGATCAGGAAAGCCGGTAGGAGCATCCAGAGCGCCAGCCGCGCTTCGCGCGCGGTGACACTGCCGTAGCGTTTCCGGCCACGTGTCGCGTAACGCTCCGCGCTCTCATCCTCACGGAACTCATTCTCCATCTGTGTTCCCCCGACTCGAGCTGTCTGCTATAGTCAAAGCATCCTATATCGGCACGCGGTGGTGGCGGAGGCCGCAGCGCCTGACCGCCACCACCCGTGTCACCTCACCTATTCCACCAGGCGCTCAACCTCTTCCTGGAGGATTTCGAGCGCTTCATCGACGGTATGTTCGCCGTCCAGATATTCGCGGAGTATTTCCGCTACAATGCGCGTCTCGTAGAGCTTCGCGTTGACCTCGCCGTAGCCTTTCTCGTAGGCCCACCGCGTTCCAGTATCGAGCCCTTCGAAGATCGTCTGGATTACATCGGGATCATAGAAGTCGCTCATCGTACCGAAGCGGTCATCGCCGATTTCCAGCTCAGCCCATCCTTCGACGAACTTGTTCGGCTCCGCCGGCGTTCCCAGACGCACCGGATGCTTTCCGACCGCGGCTACTTCCAGAGTATCGAGATATGCTTCGTCCATCTTGTACTCGACGAATCGCTGCGCAGCATCGATGTCCGCGTCGACCGTGATGCCGAAGTACCGGACATCAGCCCATCCCGCTCCGTCAGGATTGCTCGGTCCCGCGAGGCTCGTCTCGAAACCCGTGATGCGAGCAAGCTGATCCGTAGTCGGATCGTCAAACATCGTCACCGGCACACCATCGCGTAGACCAGCCAGGCCGTGCAGAATGAACGGAGACCAGACGATCATGGGAGTGCCGCCGTCGTGGTAGATATTTCGGGAGTGCTCCCAGTAGAGATCACCCGGCGGGCTCACCTCCACCAGCTCCTTGTAGAACTCGAACGCCTCGCGCATCTCGGGCGTGTTCATCGTGATGTTGCCGTCCTCGTCCACGACATCGGCGCCGTTCGCAAGCGCGATGTGCTCGAAGACCTGCATCATGTAGATCTCGCTCTGATCCGTCGCCGCAACAAAGCCGTACATGTCGTCCGGATCGTGGAACACGTCGATTGCTTCACGAATCGCGTCGTATGTGTTCGGACGCGCCAGCCCGTGCTCCTCGAAGAGGTCGGCCCGGTAGACCAGAAGTTGAGCCCATCCGTCCGCCGGAACCGCGGCGTACTCGCCGTCCACCATCACCAGGTCGAGAACTCCTTCGGTGTACGTACGTTCGCCCAGCCCCCGCACGACCTCCGTCGCAGCAACGCTGTCGAGAACACCGGCCTCCATCCACGTCAGCGTGTAGGCCAGCGGATGGTAGATGACGTCGGGCAGCTCGCCTGCGGCAAACGCAGCGGTCACGCGCTCACCCATAAGGTCCTCGGTAACCGGCACCACGTCCACCGCTATGCCCGTATCCCGCTCGAATTGCTCGGCGATCTGCTCCTGACGTTCCATGCGCTCCGGCTGCTCTTCGGTGGTCCAGAATTCGATCTCGGCCGGCTCATCTTCGATATCTTCGACCTCGCCGGCAGCAAACGCGAGCGGCACCGCCAACAGCAGCGCGGCCCCCAAAACCAAAAGAAACCGTAATGCCCTCATTCGGTTCCTCCTTTTCAAAGAATTCTTCCGCCCCAACAGGGCGTCGATTTCCGGAGAATAGCGGGGCACCCAACCCGCGGCCTTGGTCGGCTACATCCTAATCCCGGCGCTCACCCTTCTTCCGATCCCTCGCCTCCAGCCGCGTCCTCTTTGCACCTGCAACTGACGCCCGCGCTCCCGCACAACGCGCGCCAGGCCCTACTTCGGCCACACCCGCAGGAACGCGCTGCTAAGTAGTCGCCCGTACAACGAGCTTCGGGGATATGCTTACTTCCTCGTGATCCGTCTCCCGAATCTCGCCTTCGAGCCGCCCCATGAGATGATCTACCGCCATGCGCGCCTTGGTCTCGATGAATTGCCGCATTGTGGTTAACCCTACGGCCGAAGCTGCCTCGATATCGTCGAACCCCATCACACCCACCTCTTCCGGAACGCCGATCCGGTGTTCCCGGAAGTAACGGAGCCCCCCGATAGCCATGCTGTCACACGCATAGAAGACCGAATCCGGCCGCACTCGCTGGAAGAGCCGGGCCGTAGCCTCGTAGCCGCCATCAACCGAAAGCTGATCAAACTCCGCAAGCTCTTCCTCCGGCTGAAGCTCATGTTCTTCGAGCGCATTCCGATAGCCGGCGTAGCGCCCCCGAAGCCGCTGGTCCTCCCTGCGATCCCAGCCAACAAACGCGATACGACGGTATCCGCGGCTTAGGAGATGTCCGGCAGCATCGTGTCCCCCAAGGAAGTTGTTGGTTGAGATTGATTTGGCGTGACGGCACCGGGCCTGCAGAAGCACGACCGGCAAGTTCAACGACTCGAGAAACTGCGCTCCAGCGCTACTGAGATCCACTGAAAAGGCCAACAGCGCATCGATCTTCCTGCGATACTCCGTGTGCTCACGAAAGAAGCGGTAGGCATCACGCTCGCCCCGCATGTTGATGATCAGCGCATCGTATGGGGTATTAGTGAGCTCATCCTCCACCGCGCGCAACAGGTCCGCAAACACCGAAAGATGGAAATCGTGAATGGCCACCCCGATCACGTGCTTTCGCTCCTGCACCGCTCGACTATCCGCTTGAGGGATATACCCGTGCTTGTCGAGCGCCGCGTACACGTCCCGACGGGTCTCCGAGTTGACCAACCCGGGCTGGTTCAGCACCCGGCTCACCGTCGAGGTGCTTACCCCGGCCTCACGCGCGATGGTCTCGAGCGTCACCTTCTCGGGCATAACACTTCGAGCGTACACCCACCTGCGGAAGCTGTCAACTTCCTTTCGCAACTTTGCTCCCTTGGGATGCAAGTTCCCACAATCCTTATGCAATCCAGAACATCTTATCTTGTCGCGCCGTCACGGACACTCTACCTCCGGGAACCACAATCGAATCCTGCGTCACGCTCCGAAAGACCTGGGCGTGTTCATCCCCACTCCAGGTCCGGCGCCAGTCGCCCACAGCACCAGGAACGGCCGGGGGGAGCCTTCAACTCTCGAACCTTCCTTCACCCGTGGCTTATTGGCTCCAGGGAACGCACTGGTACCACAACAGTTCCTCCAACAGTTCCTCCGTCCCCCACTCCCCTCCCCGTGCGGGGCGCCTCCTATTCCCGCATTCCCGCGACCGAATCCAGACAGCGCGCTGCAGCCGGCCCGCCATGTCCCTATCGCCGAGCAACTCCTACAGCGGTGCCAAGCACCGCCCGGTGCGTTGGTGTACCGCTCTGGACCCACCGCTGGGGAGCCCGTACACGGCACAAGGGCAGCTTGATGCACGGTACTGCATTGCGTAGATCAACTTTCAGGTCTCGGTGTTGACTAAGTTGATTGAGATAATTATACTTGGTCCTGTTAGGAGGTAGGGAGAGATGCAGCTGAAAATCAACGGCAAGGATCGGGAACTGGATGCGTCGACGCCGACTGTGTCGCAGCTTCTGGAGTTGGAGAATGTTGAGGCCCCGGACATGGTTTCGGTCCAGCTGAACGGAACCATTCTGAAACGCGAAGAGTTCGACTCACAGACCATAAGCCCCGGCGACGAGGTCGAGTTCCTCTACTTCATGGGAGGCGGATCCGCTCCGGCTTAGGTGTCCGCGTTGCAGAGGCCCGTACGGCCGCGGGGGGCCGTCAGTTAGTGACGGAGGATGCTGCCGGGAAAACCCCGCCGCCCGCCGCGGGAACGCGACATCGTTCTGCCACAAGCAGTGGCATTGCACACGCCCCCGGGAAGGAAGACCCGACATGAGTACCAGCCGGCCGAATGACAGAAAGCACCACACAGCCGCGAATGCGGATCTCGGGACCAGCACGCGAGCAGTCCATGGCTATCCGGAGCAGGCCTCCGACCTCGTGCCGGACCTCGTGCCGCCGGTGTGGAACAGCGCAGCGTTCGCATTTCCGGGGCAGGAAGAGATCGCGGACGCCTTCCAGGGTCGATCACCGCGGCCCGTGTATTCGCGAATCGCAAACCCGACGGTGACGCAGCTCGAGCGGCGCGTAGCGTTTCTCACGGGTGGTACCGCGGCGCTCGCCTCTGCATCGGGGATGGGTGCGCTGACGACCGTACTGATGACCTTGGCGGAAGCGGGCGACGAAATCGTTGTGAGCCGGAGAATCTTCGGTGGCACGATTCACTTGCTCGACGAGGTTCTTCCGCGTTTTGGCGTCCGTTCAGTGTTCGTCGACGCGGAGGACCCGGCCGCAGTGGCGGAGGCAGCCGGAGAGCAAACCGCTCTCATACTTGTCGAATCGATTTCGAATCCGGCACTCACCGTGCCCGATTTCGCGCGCCTCGGTGAGCTCTCGCAGGAAAAGGGGATACCGCTTGTGGTCGACGCAACAGTTACGCCTCCGCCTCTTTTCGATCCCGGCGCCTGGGGTGCGGCGCTGGCCGTGTACTCGACGACCAAGTATCTGGCGGGAAGCGGGACTGTGGTCGGCGGGGTAAGCGTCGACACGGGTGCTTTCGACTGGCGCCGGATCACGCGTGGACCGGTCGCCGAGCACGCGCAGCGAATCGATCCGCGCTTCGCCTTCGCGGCGGCTGCGCGAAACGCAGTGCACATCCATACGGGCGGATGCATGGACGCACACACCGCCTTCTTGACGCTTCTCGGGCTGGAGACAGTCGAGCTTCGCCTAAGCCGTCAATGCGAGTCCGCACTTACGCTCGCTCGAGACCTCCGGGAAAACGAGCACGTGACACACGTAGGTTATCCGGGTCTCGAGGATCACCCGAGCTATCCGGCTGCTGCGCGGTTCTTCCAGGGAGGCTCCGGTGCGATCGTGACCTTCTGTCTCGACAGCGCAGAGCGGTGCTACCGGGCGGCACGGAACCTGCGGATTGCCCGGAACGTCGTGAACCTTGGGGACTCGCGAACGCTCGTCGTTCACCCGTGGTCCACGATCTATCACGACCATACCGACCGCGTCCGGAGGGACGCGGGTGTGTACCCGGAGATGCTCCGCGTGTCGGTCGGGATCGAAAATGCCGCCGACATCGTCGGCGACTTCCGGCAAGCACTGGAGGCTGCGCATGACAGTACCGGTTGATCCGAACGCGAACCGGATCTGCAGCCGGGCCCACGAACAGACCCAGTCGCATCTCGATCGGCAGAATCTGGGTCGGCAGAAGAGTGGCATCGAACGGCGGGAGCCATTCGGTGGCGAAGCATTCGTGTCACTAACCAACGTGCGAAAGGAGATCGTATGAACTTCAGCGAAGATCAGATACTACGCTATTCACGCCACATCCTGCTCAAGCAGGTAGGCGGGACGGGCCAGGAGACGCTCCTCAACTCACGGGTTCTCGTGATCGGAGCGGGCGGGCTCGGTTCGCCGACGCTCACATATCTGGCGGCAGCCGGCGTCGGAACGATCGGAATCGTGGACGATGACCAGGTCGATCTGAGTAACCTGCAGCGTCAAATCGCCCACGGTACGAACGATGTGGGACGTGACAAAGTCGAGTCGGCTGCGGAGATGATCGCCTCGATCAATCCCGATGTGAAACCGGAGAAGCACAAAGCTCGTCTTACCAAGGACAACATATCCGATCTGATTCGAGAGTACGACTTTGTCGTAGAGGGAACGGACAACTTCCCCACGAAGTTCCTCGTGAACGATGCATGTTACTTCGAAGGGAAACCGTTCTCCCTTGGAGGAATTCTCCGTTTCGAGGGCAACACGATGACCCACATCCCGGGCCACGCGTGCTATCGCTGCGTATTCCCAGAGCCGCCCCCCGCCGGCGTCGTCCCGAGCTGTGCCGAGGCAGGAGTCCTGGGAGCAGTTGCAGGGATGATCGGGACCGTCCAGGCGGCGGAAACGCTGAAGTATCTCCTTGGCATCGGAGAGACGCTGACCGATCGTCTGTTGACCATGAACGCACTCACAATGGAATGGCGGACCGTAGACGTATCCCGGGCAGACAACTGCCGACTGTGTGGGGAGAACCCGACCGTCACCGAGCTTGTCGAGGCGGAGCAGCCGGCATGCGCCATACCTGGCGTGGGAACCGGAGCCGCAACCGGAGCTGCGGCTGGGGCGGCCGCAACCACGCAATGATCTGACTGCGCGAAAGAACGCCGCAGAGTGAGAGGAGGGACCGCGTGAAGCTGCAAGTTCCACAACATATACGGGAGCACATCGTCTCCCAGGCACAGCGGGAAAAACCGAACGAGTGCTGCGGATATCTCGGCGGAAGCGAAGACGGACAGGTCTCAGAGGCATACCCGATGCGAAATATCGACGAAAGCCCGACCCACTTCCGTCTCGAACCCGAGGAACAGTTCGCGGTCCTCAAACAGGCTCGGGAGGCGGAGCTCCAGTTGATTGCCGTGTACCACAGCCATCCGGAGACGCCGCCGCGGCCATCCGATGAGGATCTTCGGCTCGCGTATGACCCGGAGACCGTCTACGTCATCTACTCGCTGCTTACTGACACGATGAAAGCGTACACCATACGCGATCATCAAGTAGTCGGGGAAATAGAAGTGGAGATCGTATAGCCATGGCACGCTTCATGAATCGTGACCAAACCGTAAAGTTCATCGTCGTCGCCGCGGTCACCGTTGCGCTCATCGGGGTTTCCGCACTACGCAGCCGCTACGGCACCGAAGTGTGGCGAGCATACGATGAGGCCCGCGGCTCGCTGTTCCTCGTGGAGGAGCGGGAGGACGACAATCCGGCCCTCATCGCGCTCGCCATCGGCGATGAAGACGGTCAGGAGAATCGCGTTCGCGGCAGAATCGAGCTGGATGCGGTGCCGAGCTTCGTCGTCCCGACGCCCGGCGGTGTCTCGGTCTTCGTCGGATGGGCGGACCGCTCGACGATCGAGGTCTATGACGTCGAAACCCTCGAGCTTCAGGAGGACATCGACCTGAGGATCGAGAACCCCACTGACGTGTCGTTTTCCCCGATGGGCGATCGCGTCTACGTAACCGGGGACGGAGGAGAACGGGTCCACGTGTTCCGCCACGAGCAGCTCGCGCTCGAGCGCACAGCAGACTTCGCCGTGAGCCCCGACCCACGCGCGGTCGTCCCCAACCATCGAGCGACAAGCCTCTTTCGGCCCGTGGATGCCGGAGTCGAGGTTCTTTTCGCCCAGACGGGCGAGGTCACCGACAAGGTTTCCGTCAACGGAGCCTACTGGACCTACGAAGAAAGAAACCGTCACCTGTGGGGCGTAGCTTCCCGCCCCAATGACCCCGAAGCGGGGGACGGAGGAGCCCGTACCGCCGATACCGCTGGGGACGGAGGCGAAGCGCCCGGCCACGCCGACCACGCCGCCGGGGACGCCGCCGGGGACGGAGGACCCGCCGGAGAAAGCGCCTGGTCACGAGGTGTCCCGGCGGCCATCTCGGAACGGAACGGCTCCGCTACGCTCTTCGAGGAAATCGCTGTTGCATCGCAGAGGCCCGCGATCGACCTGGCCGTCTGGTACCTGGACGTCGACGGTGAGAAGCTTCACGGCTTCGACGCCGAACCGGCCGGCGGGCGCGTGGCAACCGTCGATCTGGAGAGTGCGGCGCACTTTGTTGTCTCCGCAGGCCCGGGAGAACTGTGGGCCGTATCGACCGACGGCACGGTGGCGACCGTCCGTGAGGAAGGAGTCCATAGCGAGTTCGAAATTGAGGCGCAGTCGATTACTCATGCTGTGGCGTCTGTGATTCAGGAGGATGGAGATTTCGCATGCTTCTAGGATTGAGACGACGCGCGGGCGGAGGAGCTTGCCCCATACGACGCAACTGGGCGATCGACCGACCGGTAACTCAGGCCCGTCGGCCCGGCGCCAGCGAATGCCGAGTAGCCGGAACAACAGGCCGCCCGTCGCAGCTCAGCCTGATCGAGCCGTCCGACGCTCGAAGCCGGGGCGCCTGCCGCTCCGTTCCGACTGCGGAAGGGGAACTTAAACGGCAAAGCCGGATGATGCAGCCGGGGAGTGCAGCTAACCCCGGAAGCGGGAGGGATAGAGTATGACGACAGCAGTTACTGGGGTGATTGGAGGGCTCGCACTGGGCCTCGGAATCGGATACGCGCTCCAGCGAGGCGGATTCTGCATGAACACTGCCTTCCGGAGCGTCTCGTTCGAGAAGGATCGCACCCTGCTCCGAGCCTGGCTGGTCGTGGTGGCAATAAACGTTGTTGGCGTGAATTTGCTTGCCGAGCTTGGGCTCATTGGAACCATGACCCCGCCGCTCTACTGGCCGGCGCTCCTTCTGGGCGGCTTCGTCTTCGGACTCGGAATGGTGCTGGCCGGTGGGTGCGCCAGCGGAACGTGCTATCGCGTAGGCCGCGGCATGCTCGGGTCGTGGGCGGCGCTCCTCGGATTCATCTTCGGCACAGCTGCGATGGACGGTGGGGCGCTCGTCGCCGTCCAAGAGAACATGCGTATTCCGACGATCGAGATCGCCGGAAGCGAGCCGACGCTCTTTAACCTCGTGGGAATCCAATCGAGTGTGGGCCGCTGGGTCCTGATTGCGGCTATTCTCGTTCCAGCAATGGTGTACCTGGCCCGGGCTCCGAAGGATCGGTTTGTTATCGGGTGGACCTGGCGAAAGACGGGAGTAGTCGTCGGCATACTCGCTCTTGCCGCGTGGGTCGTCTCGAGCGCGCACGGTCGCGACTTCGGGCTCTCATTCACACAGCCTGCGGTCGGCCTAACCCGGTGGCTCATTGCCGGGGACGGAGGAGGGGTAAGCGTCGCCACGTACATGTTCGTCGGAGTGCCGGTCGGAGCATGGCTCGCCGCAGTCATTCGGAAGGAGGCGATGTGGCGAATACCGGACGCTCGGACATTCGTACGCCAGCTCGGCGGGGGCGCGACCATGGGACTCGGCGCGTCGTTGGCCGGCGGCTGCAACATCGGCCACGGCATCACCGGGATCGCCACCCTGAGCGTCGGATCGATCGTCGCGACCTTCAGCATCATGCTCGGCGGATGGGCCATGACCGCACTTGTGTTCTTCCGTGCAACACGCGCGGCTGAGCGGGAGATGGCGGCCCAGACACGGACAGCGGAAGCATAGCCGGCAAGGGGCGGCCCAAGTCGGGCTCGTTACCCTGCCCCGGCTCCAAGGGAAGCTGGACCTCCGACGGAGGCGCCAGACAAGCAAGCAGCAAGAGTGAGAGGGAGGTATTGACATGAAGAGAGGATATGTACTTGGCGGCGCAGCCGTCGTCGTAATTGTGGCCGGAGCGGTCGCAGCCCTAGCCTATTCCGGGGTCTTGGGAGCGGATCCCCGGACTCCGGCTGAAGAGGTTCTGGTCGATCCGGAGTGGCTGGAAGCCCGGCGCGACGAAGTCGTGATCATCGATTACGCGCGTGGCACCGACGCCTTCTCCAAAGGCCATATTCCGGGAGCAGCGCATCTCCCGCGAGAGGTGGCGTGGGACACGGTCGACGGCACGTCCGGGATGCTACCTGAAGTGGATCAAGTCGTCGCCGATCTCGAGGCGGCAGGCGTGCGGAACGACAGGCCGGTCGTCGTGTACGACGCCGATAACGGCCTGTGGGCATCACGGCTCTTCTGGGCGCTCGAGTACCTGGGGCACGAGCAGGCGCATCTGCTTGACGGCGGCCTTCGCGCTTGGGAAGAGGCCGGCTACGAGGTTGCCGATACGCCGCGCCCGCCGGACCAAGGCGACTTCACCGCTGATGTCCGGGACGATCTTCTGGCCGAGCGCGATGACGTCCTCGAGAACATCGACAACGAAGCTTTTGCAATCGTCGACGCGCGGTCACCCGCGGAGTTCAGAGGTGAAGACGTACGGGCCGACCGCGGCGGGCACATCCCCGGCTCGGTAAACATCGACTGGGTGGAGAACGTGAGCCAGTCCAGCTCGTTCCGTCCGATCGGGGAGCTCGCCGAGCTCTACGAGGAGATTATCGACGGCGACCAGGGGCCCGCGGTAGCGCTCTGCCAGACCGGAGTCCGCGGCGCCCATACCTACGTGGCGCTCCGTGCACTCGGCTACGAGCAAGCCCAAGTGTACGACGGCTCGTGGGCGGAGTGGGGAAACGATCCTGACACGCCGATCGACAGCTGAAGCGGTGGCGAAAACATAGCGGCCGAAGGACAGATCAGATAGCGCAGGCCGTCCCGCGAGCGTCCCGGTCGTCCTGCGGGGCCGTCCCGGGAAGGACCCGGGAAGGACCCGGGAGGGACGGAGGAACGGAGGGCGAGGCCGGAGGCCGCCACCGGGCCGCCGGGCGAGGCCGCCGGTCTGCCGCGTATCGCGGGCCGGCAGACTGCTCGACCGCCGGCCGCTCACCGGTCACGTAATCCATTCCGCGCACAGGCGCGAAGAACGATAGGAGGTATAACCATGGAACAGCAAGCGAACGAAAACACCGGACAGAATGCCGACCGCGTACTGGATATCCGAGACGAGGTCTGCCCCTACACGTTCGTGAAAAGCAAGCTCGCACTCGAGCAGCTCGACTCGGGCCAGATACTCGAGGTTCATCTGGGCAACAGCGAATCAGCCTCGAACGTTCCCCGAAGCATCTCGCTCGAGGAGCATGAGGTGCTGGGCGTCGAGCAGCCTGAGCCTTCTCACTGGGTCGTGCGAGTGCAGCGGTCGTAACGAAGGCAGGCGCGCATCTGCTCCCGATCCCGGTGCAACGACAATAGCCGCCGGCCCACGCGGCACATCGCAAAGCATCAGCGGGTGCCGACCGAGCCGGCAGCTTCCTCACACGCGTGGTAAGCTGCGTACCGCCGGCATCAAACCAGGTTGCCATGCTCCACCGGGAATGCGCGTGGGCTTCACACGCGGTGACGGGTCCGCTGCCGGCCGATTGGCTTTCGCCACTGGCAACCACAGGCGTCACCCGGGCCAACGTCGCACCTGACGCTGAAGGCGGTGCCCACGCGCCCCAAAACTTTCCAGCTACCGCTGAGAAAGACAGGCACCCTGGCACTGTTCCGTGCCCGAGTACTTCCGTGTTACTGTCTTACATAAGCTGGAGCTTCCCTCCTACCTCTTTGCGGACGCCCCCGCGACATCTTCAGGAGCTGCGACGCGAGCGCTGAGAGCCGAAACGGCTGTACGGCTTTTCTCAGAACTCTCACACATCACGCGATTACGATCCATCTACGATATCATGCGCATTCCTCGTACTATTGGGATGCGCGTATTGGTACTTCTCGACTTCGCATGATACAATCTCTCGTGTACAGTGGACTGTAGGGTTACACCCAATAGCTGCTATTGCATGAATTGCGCAGAAGCCGCATCTCCCGACGGAGGAAGCAGAGTGATGTGTAAAACGACTATTCTTGACGGGCTAACTCGTCCTATTGGCCTGTTAGCTGTGGCTGTGGTCCTATTTGTTAGCTGTGACCATGCTACCGGCACGCTCCCCGGAGATGCAATTACAACCCTCCGTTTCCAGAGTCCCGCCGGTGAGCTGCAGGATGTCATCGAACAAGTGGAGGTGCGCGTTTCGGCAACGGATATGCAGACCATCCACGAGACAATCGATGTTGACGACGGTAGCGTTACGCTCGAAGTTCCCACTGGTAGCAGACGTTTGTTCGAAGTGGAAGCGGACTTCGTCTACGGGAGACAGAGGCAGGATGTCTCAAGCGGTGAGAGCACTTTGGAGATGCAGCTGGACTACAAGTTACTCGTTCCCGATCGTTACAACAGGAGAATCGTCCGGCTTTCGAGCATCTTTGGCGGCTGGGAGGAGATGGACGCTGACATCCTGGATCTTCAAGAAGATCTTCTTCCGGACCGGATGGCGATCGACCGGTACGGTCGAATACTTCTCCTAGCCACACCGGACTTCGCCAACGGGGAGCAGGACTTCGCGCTACTGCGGATCGATGAGTTCGGCAATGATCCTGTTGACTTGACCGGCCAGATCGACCGGCCGGGGGCCGAACAGATCGCCGTAACTCAAGAACACTATTTCGTCTTGTTTGGCGACGGCCAAATCACCCCACTGGCCTACGATGACACCGATAACGTCACGTCGGAAGACCCTTTCTACTCGGCCTTGGACAGTACTCAGGGTTTCTCAGCCGACTCTTCGGGCTACCTCTACCTTTCGGGAAGCCAAACCGTCCACAAGATCGACCCGGCGGAACATGAGGAGCCTATCGAGAGTTTCGCCTTTGACGAAAACACGGAAGACCTCGACGATTTCTACCCGCGGGACGCAGCGTACGTCGGCCGGAATCGGCTTGCTGTGGTAAACGACTGGGACGAAGACGTGATCGTGCTGTTCGATACTTCGGACCTCTCCATCCTAGAGCACTTCGGCAGGGAGTATTTCTTTGACGAAGAGGAGACAGATCTGGACCCACAGCCGGGAGAGTTCTACTCTCCTTCGAGGATGCACGTTCTTCCCTCAGGTGTTGGGCGCGTCGTTGTTACTGACCGTATGGAAGGATATGACTATTCCATTGAAGAGTACACATTCTACAACCGGCTAGTCCAAGCTCACGACGGTTCGGCACAGACCTGGGCGACGTTTGGCTCCACCGGCGAAGGACGCAATGAGTTTCGGTTCATAGACGACGCTCCCTGGTAGGCCGTTTGCCGGTCTCGACCAGCATGAATCTTCATCCGCCAGGCTTGCCAAGCCTACCGAGAACGACGCATCCGGGGGCAAACGGCGGACCGCGTTACCTGAGGACTTGGGATTCGTGGTCGGCCGGGTTACACCAGCCTACCCCGGGCGCATGCAAGATCAAGCAAACTAAGATGCCCCGTCGTCCCAACGGGTATTCGCTTCGTACACCATAACGACGAGCACACCCAAACTCACCCGAGCATAACGAGTCATCAGGTCATAGGGTCCGCGCCCACAACCCGGTCTTCAGGCAGCACGCACCGATTGCAAGCGGCACATAGCCTCGAATTGCCCCCTTGTCCGAGCCGTTGAACGCACCCCCAGTCACCAACTGCCGTACGTTCCCAACTCAACCCACGACCCCCTACCGCCGGTAAACCCTCCCCGTACCGGTCCTGGTGACGCTCTCGCTCGCTTCGCCCCAGTAATGGATATTTCCCGTCCCACTGAGGGTGCCGGTGAGCCTGTCACGAACGTCGAGCCGAATCGATCCGGTCCCGGTCAGGGTTACATCGGCCCGGGAAACAGGGAGCTCTCGAGTGTTCACGTTTCCGGTACCGGACAGAACCACATCGAGTGAGGACAGCAACTGCGATTCGCCTCCCGGCGCCGCATCGCCCAGCTTCACGTCTCCAGTCCCTGTGAGCCGTATCTTGACCTCATCCGCCCCGGAAATACCCGCATTTACGTCGCCCGTGCCGGTCACCGCGATCCGCACCGATCCCTTGTCCGCCTCGACGCGCTCGGCGGAGAAGTCCGCGGTACCCGAGCTGGTCAGTTCCCGGAGTGACTCCCCGTAAACCATGATCCGTGCCCTGTCCGACGGCCGAATCGAAGCAAAGGGGCGCTGCGAGATCTGGAGTTCTCCATCCCGGACCCTCGTTTCGACGTACTCCAGAAGGTTATCGTCGAGGTAGAGTACCACGCGGGTTCCATCGTCCGGGTCGGCCGCTCTGTACTCCACGTCCACGACACTACCCAACGAGATGTCACGAAACGTAGCACCTACATGGCGAGTCTCATCCACCATCCGTCCGCTGCCTCGAACCGGAAGCAGCCCGCATGCACTGAGTACCCCGCATACCAGAAGCACTCCGGCCACCGCAAATCGTGTCTTCATCCGGCACTCCTCCCCTCACCCTCCGGCCCCGAGGCCGGACAAGCGCTCCGGGCACGTGGCCGAAGGCATTGCTTCCAGGAAGCACTGCTCCCAGGCCCCCGGTAAACACAAACCTTTCGCAGCTTCGGGCAACACTCCGACCGGAGCCAGTTGCACCGCTGGCGGGGGAGCTATGGCACTCTCTCAACAGCCAGGCTACCTTGGCCACAGCTATCCCGTTCGATCATCCGAGTCCACACACAGTCCACCCGAAGAAGCCGGCAAACGTCTTGTTCCCCCAAGATGTCCGCCGGCCCGGTTTCCGCTTGCTCCTAGCCGGCTTACCATGCCGGCACCAATGCTATGGAGGCGAGTCCACGACGCCTCACTCTCCCCGAGTCTTCGGAGCCTGCGGCGCCTAACGCGCGATCACCACAAGATAACCGAAGCACCGATCCTGCCGCGCGCGCTGTCGAAGTCGATCGCTTGCGCCTCCCGACTCGGGACCAAGTACTGGAAGCTCAGCCCGCCCGAGATTCGGCCTAGAACGATGTCAAAGTCCACTTTCGCGTTCAGCCAATCGATCCGGAGGTCGTCAAACGGATCCTTATCGTCCGCCAACGGAAAGCGGAGCGCGGGTCCGACGCCGCCGGAAAGCCGAAAGATCCAGAGATCGTAGGAGAGCTGCGCCGTCATGTAGAGATCGATCGAGGGCCCGGCCGTGGAATAGAGCCCCAAGGCATCCAGCATTAACCGGTCGAACTTGATACGCCCGTTCGCTCCGAACGTGAACTCTTCGTCAAGGAGACTAGCATCTACATCATCTGCGGCGAGAATCGGTCGATCGGCATACGCGGCCACGCCGATACCGACCCCGGCGTAAACCGCCGACGGGATGAACGCCAGAAAAGCTGCAAACAGAATGAGACGGAAGCACCGTTTTTTCACAAATAGGCCTCCAAAGGGATTTGCTTCAATAATACCACGTCTCACGGTTTGCGACTACAAAACGCCAGATAACGTCAGGGCAAACGCATTTGGAGTCTTCCGGCGAAGGAACGGCGGCGATCGTTCTCCGTATGGGCGTCATATCCCGCTTGAGGTTGACCAGCACGGTCAACGGCGCCGCCGCACAACCTGTCTGGCCCAAATGCGTTTGCCCTGCAGATAACGTGGCACGGGATGAACTCTTGTTTCGCCTAAACACCACTGAACGGAGTTCAAGACGGGAAGCAACCTGTGAGGCCGTGACGAGCCGCCCCTCACCCGCAGGCAGCGTCGTACCGTCCAACACCCTCATGGCTCTACTTCAACGACACCAACGACAATCTCGCACTCAATCAGCGTTGTCCGGAAGCCGTAGACGCGGATGAAATAGGCATCGTCCGAATCGGCATCCCCCGGAGCCGACCAGGAGAACGACTCTTCGTCAGCGACCGAGTTCAGGTCGGTTGACTCGAACCGAACACGACTCGCGTCAAGCACCCCGGCGGCGTTCCCATCGGGTGGAACCAGCTCAAAGGAGGCTTCTCCGATAACGGCATCGGGCACCTCGGGGTCGTACAACGCGTCGTTGAGCCGTATCCCTATTCGGTACGTGGTGTCCGGCTGAACGAAGAACTCGATCCAATCCTCGTCCTCCCCGTGGCCCGTATGTACACCACTCGTGAGCTTGTCGGATTCCCCGTCATCGACAATGCTGTCGGAAGCCGTCAGCGGACCGTCATCCGGCTCGAACTCATCGGTGAAATCCGGGTAATCGTCCTCGTCCACCCGATGAACCGAAACCTTGAAGGAACAGCCCAGCTCGCCCCGCAAGTGACCTTCGACGGGCGCTGCGAACTCGCCGCTCCGGAACAAAGAAGGAAGACCGAGTGTCCGTACGTTGTTCCAGAAGCGCATCACTCAGTCTCGCCCGCCGGTCCCTCGACGAAGGAATGAAATCAAAACCCTCATTTTCGAGTTTCGCCGTCACTCGCTACATCGTCTCCGGCTCCAAGTCCACCACACGAAAGTAATGCGGTTCGTGAACGAGACTCACCAGATTCCCCGCAACGCCCTCATCCTCACCCGGAGACAGCGTCAGCGGATCATCCGCATCGGGAACTCCCGTATCGGAGAAGTCACCGTAGTAACTCAGCGTGACACTCGCGGGGCTCCTACGATCAGGAGCACCCCAACCGTGCCCGCAGAAAAACCGCGCCTTCTCGTCGACCGGCTTCTCGAACAGGATGTGGTACTTCTCCCGTTCAGGGCCTCTGTAATCGGCACTCCGAATTTCCTCCCCGCCGTGGCCTTCCATGGCACGGAGCTCGAAGTCAATGGAGCCGTCGTCAGGCCAGTCGACCGTAAGAAGGTATATGCCGTCGTCGTCCATTCCGGAAAGATGAAACGGCTGGAGCTCTTCGCCCGGATAGAACTTCTTACCTTCCTCGTCCGCATCGAGCTCGAGCGCTGTAGCCTCTTGGCCGTCCTCCGGCTCGAGCGTATCCTCCGGCGCTCGGAGTGGGCGGCACGCCGCTGGAAGGATCAGACCAACCGCCACAAGGGCAATAGCTGCGCGGGCCGCCGGCGCGAAGGCTTGCCGGTCCGCCTTCGAACTAATACTCCGCAAAGCGCTCATACATCTCCTCCATGGTCAAGCCGCAGAAGCCTCAGCATGTCCGCTTGGTCACCGAGAAATACTTCGTCCGTAAGATGGACCGTCGATTCCAAGGCGAAGAAAGGACTCAAGCCTGCCTCGATGAGGGGAGTCTCCTCCTCGACGACGACGATTCCAGGCGTGGCGGTCACGCGCAGACCGGTTATCTCTTGTGCAGTCACCCAGGCAGAATCTGCAAACTCCGCCAGCTCACGATACTTCTCGTCCTCGGCGGCGTTCTTGGGAAAGAACACCACCACATGGCCACCCTCGACCGACGCAAAATCTGAGGGCGAATAGACCAGGTCAGAAGACGCGGCCATACCTGCGAGCAGAGGCACGAGCGCAACGTAGCGTACCCATCCGGGCATTGAACTCGCCGGCGTCATCAACGGAACCCCGTTTCAATGCCGAGCCGTACCGACTGCATGTAGCGAAAGTTGCCGTAATTGCTCCTACCAGCCTCTTCGACGATGAGCTCGTTCGGGCGCAGGTAGTGACCCGAAAGCCGAAGGAGAAGCCGGCCGAGCTGCGCCTCACCGGTGACCATCACCCCTCCGCTGAACAGTGTCGACTTGGAAGGATACGGGGAGCCGTCTGCGGGAGTTGTCTCTCCGAAAAGCGGAAACCCGACGGACGGAAGCACCGACGTAGAGAGTCGAAACCGCTCGCTGGGATACACGCCTACACCCCACGTGCCCTGTGCGCTCACGTTGACCCTCCTCCGGGTAGATGTCTTGTCGGGATAGAGCGCGACGCCATACTCCCAGTAGTCCGGAACAACGCCGACAGACGAGACGGCGAACACTCGTGACGACAACGGGATCGAATACGTGAGCGTTATCGGGACATGAATCGAGAGGATTCGCCGACTCCCGTCGGGAATACGTCTCCCGTTCTCTCGAAAGCGGTTTGTTTCCAGGTACTCGCCACCCACTGCGATCTCCCGTCCCCGCCCGGCAGATCCGCTGGTGGCCACTCAACTTCCTAAGACGGGCTCACCCGCCTTTCCCCCCAGCCTCCGGAAGAGACGTAACAAACCGTCTCCCGTCCTTGTTGCAGATGAGTTGCACCGTATGGTTCCCGGACATGACCGCTGTCGGTATTCCTCCGCCGGGGTTGACCCATTGCCCAGCCATATAGAAGTTTCGCAGTCCGGGTAGCGTCTTTCTCATCGATGACGAGAAGGACTTGGCATCGAACATCCAGCCTTCGTAGGCGCCCCGCCAATTGCCGGTATATCGCTCCCACGTGATGGGCGTGGCTACGTCGGTCATCTCGATCCGCCCTGAGATCTCCGGAAAACGCTCCTCCAAACGCGCGACTACCTCGCTAACAATCCGCTCTTTCTCTGCCGCGTAGCGAGCGGGTTCCCGCCTGAGAGCGCTCCAGTAGTCATAGTCGCTCTCATACTGCACGATCAGCACATTCTTCCCCTCAGGCGTGAGCGTTGGGTCGAAGGAGTACGAGCGCACGCACATTGTCCACTCTTCTTTCCCGGCGATCGTGATCGGAGTCTCAAGGGGGTAGAGCAATCCCGCAATTGAGGTCGGAAGTCCCGCCGGCTCATGGTTGACGCCTATACTGACATAGACCAGCGGTTGGAACAGTCGCGGGTTGTCATAGCGCTCTTTGATCTCTCGGTCGACGTACTTCCCGTCGAGCATGTCGAATATCGTCGTCCGGCCGTCGGCTGCCGATATGACCCAGTCCGCCCGATGCTCGCTTCCGTCGGCAAGCCGGATACCCACCGCCCTGTCGTCCTCCACGAGGATCTTCTCGACACGGGCGTTATAGTGCACGGTGCCACCGAGCTCGAGATACCGCCTCTCGATGGAACTCACCAGGGCCAAGGCCCCGCCGATGATGTAGCCCGCCGCTTTGCCGTGCTGCCAGGCAAGCATCATCACGACCATGATCATCGGCGAATCGCTCCCGAACGCCCGAGGAAACACCTCACGCAGGAACGGGCTCTTGAACCGAGCGGCGAAGGCACCCACCGTCAGTTTGCTCCATTTCTTCATGAAGCTCTGCACGGGAAGTGCCCCAATCATCTTGACCATGTCGATGACACCGAACAGCTCTGCGGGTTTGTCCACCGGCATGCTCAGCTTGGAAGCGCGGCGTATCGCTCCCGTGAGCTCCCGGATGGGCCCGCTATCCTCCGGTGCAATCCCGAGCATATGGGCTTCGAGCTGGTCGGCATCACAGTAGACAGTGAAGGCTCGTCCCTCCGCATCTTCCACGATCAGAAAGCGCTCGTGATTGTGAATGCTCCAGTTCTGTGCCGCCCCCAGCTCCTCCCAGAATCGGTGGAAAGCTCCGTCCGGCTGAGTCCCCACCACCCAGTTCACCGCCCCGTCAATCGTGTATCCCTTTCGCTTCCAGGCGGTGCAAACCCCGCCCGGCATGCTATGCATCTCGTAGATGGTCGTAGCGTAGCCGTTCATCCGCCCGTAGCAGCCCGCCGCCAAACCGGCCAGCCCACCCCCGATAATTACGATGGACCTCTCCACTTGCCTACCTCCCTACCTTTCTTCCTCCGTCCCCCGCGCACGCCCCGCGCATCCCCGCTCCTCCGTCCCCCGCCTCCGTCCCCCGCGCGCCCGCGCGTCTCATCCCCCGCCCATCGTGCGCTCCTCCGTCCCCGCACGCCGCACGTCCCTCCGTCCCCGCGCGTCCCCAGTCGGGCCCAGCCGCCCACCGAATTACGGCCCCGAATTACGGCCGCAAAGAACCGACTACCGGCGGGCCCGGCCGCCCACCGCCCTGCGCGGCCCCGGTACCGGCGGGCCCCGCTGTCGCTCTGCTTCGGCTATAATTTCGCTTCGCTTTCGATGTGGCTTCTCTTTGCTTTCGCCCTGCTCGGCCCGCGCCCCTCACTCCCGCAACGCCGTGACCGGCTTGAGCTTTGCCGCTCCGGAAGCCGGGATCAACGAGGCGAGGCTCGAGAAGGCTACCGTGAACGCCGCGATGATGACGACGCTCCCCGCGCCGATCGTCGGATAGATGATCGACGACACGTTGAAGTCGGCTGCGTCCATGCGCGCGCTGAGATCGAGTCCGGTCACGCTGAACACCCCGAGGATTGCAAGCCCGATCAGGACTCCCAGAACCGTCCCAGCAACGCCAAGGTAGACCGCCTCGGTGAAGAAGAGCCGTATGATCTGCCTCCCGCGCATTCCTATCGCCCCCAGCGTCCCTATCTCGCGGGTGCGCTCCCGAACCGCCATCATCGTGGTATTGATGATAACGGTGGCCGCCAGAGCTCCGAAGATCACGTACCATATCCAGAGCCATATGTCGACGAACTCTACGAGCGGCGCAATGATGCTCGTTTCGTCCCACCTGGTGGCATGCGCACCCTCCGGACCGTACGATTCGAGCATCTCGCTGATGCTCGCGGCGAGCCGATCGCTCCGCCCGCTCTCGCTTCGGACGAGCACCTCCACTGCTCCGTCCCCCATGCGCAGATACCGAGCCGCCGGCTCGATCGGCATGAAGAACGTCCGCTCCTCGATCTGTGCCGCGGGAAAGGCTGCGAGCCCGACCACGTCCACCGTGAACGCGTTCGACCGCCGCGTCCGAGTTTGGGTCATGAAGGTTACATGATCGCCGACGCCGACGT
>PWGF01000009.1 GCA_003554375.1 Spirochaetaceae bacterium | reverse complement strand
CTATCTTGGCCATACTGCTCGCGGCTTCTCCGACATCCGTCCTGGCGGCTCCGGACAACCAGCTGGATTCCGACAAAGCCGGACAGCAATCGGAACCGGTTTCCACGACGGAACTCGAGCTCCGTGCCGACACACAGCCCCGGACCCAGCTTGCAGTCCGTCACTCTCGACGCTCACCTATCTTTGAAAGCGCGGACCCTTTCCTTGCGAAGAACTTCTCCGAGCTCCAGTTTTCGCTCCTCCTCTCTTCTATAACGGCCGGCACCGAGTTCCGGGCCAGGCTCGCGCCGTTTGCAGCAGCGCAATTCGACATCTACTCGCGTGTGGAGACGGGATGGCGACTTGGTGACGATGCGGAAGGACTCCGGGAGGTGGACCCGGACGCGCAAGAGTACGAGAGCAGCAGCTTCGGCGGCATGGTCCTCACCACCGGCGCAACAGGCCGGCTTATCGCGGATACGGCTTTTCTCGGCGCCCCGGAATGGGCGGAGTTCCGAACGGAGGGTGAGTGGACTCTGGAGAACCGCCAACTCGTAACGACGGCCCCACCGTCGCACTGGGAGTTGGCGATGCAAGGGGCGGAGTATGATGCGGTCTATTTCGACTTCTTCGCCACGCTTCAGTATCGGCTCCCGGTGCCCTATCGCCCCCGGGTCGCGGCAGGCTACCGCCGGCGGCGCCCCGGTCTTTTCACCGACGAAGACCGCGCGTTCACAACAATCTCCGCCAAGCTTGAGATGGAGCTTCCCACAGAGCTGGATATCGCCGTCGGGACCTCAGTCCACTTCGCCGACCATCGAATAGACGACGCAAGTCGCCGCCGCGAACAGATGGAGCGGTTTCGGTTCGACCGCCTCGGTGTTATGGCTCGTCTGCAGGTCTGAGAGCTCCTATTCTGTGAATACCGAACACCTCCCTGGAGCCGCGGGTGTTGTGATCATCTGTCCAATCGAGCGCGGAGCCTGCCGGCTCCTGCAAGCAGGGCTCACACGGTTCTGCGGGCGAACGGTCATGCAGATTCGCGAATTCTGCGCTCCATATCGCGAAGATAGGCGCGATCTCCGGTGGAGAGGCGCTCCAGGAGGCGTGCACGATGCTGCCTGCCTTCCTCCTCCTTCCGGCGCTTGCGGCCGCGCGGACCGACCGCTCCCCACGGCACCTTCTTGTTGCGGTGGTAAAGATCGAGATCTACGATGCGCTCCCCCTCGTCGTCGTACTCCAAACCAAGCAGAATCTCCTTGATTTGCTCAGGCGTCATGAGCGTGAAAAGGCGAATCTGGTAAGTCAAGACCATGAGCATCGCCAGCGCATGATCGCGACTCCAGCCTTCGCCCAGGATCATCCCGACTTCGAGCCGCGAGAGTATGAACGTCAGCCGTTCGTAGTGCTTCTCATAGCGCCCGTGCGCATCGTAGACGCTGATGCGGAGCTCTTCCCACTCGTGGGACGCCAGCGATTCGGTGATGAAGAGCAGGCCGTTTGTCCTGAGCTTCCGTCTCACTTGCCATCCCGATTCTGGAATCAGCAAGTTGCGCGAACATAGATCTACCTCCGATAGCCGGGCTCCGATAGCTCTTCGCGTGAGCGAAAGAATCGTCTCTCCTTCTCCCCCTTGCTCTAGAGCCTCTTCCCACGACACCACCCGCGCATCGAACGCCGTCGCAAGTCGATCGATGATGTCCTGCTCTTCTCCGGCGAAGCGAAAGACCAGACTCGTCGGTCCAAGCTCGATCTGCTCTACCAGCTCCGCGGCACGCGCATTGACCATGCGAGAAAGGAGCACGGATGAGTCACACCGGACCAACACGACGGCATCAAGTCGATCCATCCGGATGCCGCGCTCCTGCGGCTCGGTCACGAAACAGAGCGAGCTCTCCTCGGTCGAGCGGTCCAAGCCCTCGTGGACGGAAACGATCTGACCGTCCTCACGGCTGACCAGATAGTCGGTCATTCGGGATGTGGGTTCACGTGCATGCAAAAAGAGAAGACGTGGTCCCGTACGAAAAAACACCATACCTGTGCTTCTCCCCGGTTGCCTCTCTCTGAGCGGTTTCTGAGGCAGCCCGAAGGCTAACCGCTCGTTGTCTTCATTCCGCGTCCTCAGCGTTTCCCGCACCCGTCGGTCGATCGGCCGGCCAATCGGCAGAAGACGCCCGCTACATACGCATAGTGGACTGCGGCGCTATATCCCTACCGGCCCCTCGTGGAGCTTTCGATACCGATCAGTATCCATCGGGTAATCCACATGGTACACCGTCTCGCTCCGGAGGTCGACCACATTCACTCGCTCCAGCCCGTTGAGTAAGTATGGCCGGCTTCGCCGTCGCCCGCGGTGCACACCGTCGTTCCCGAACGTTCCGTCTTCCTCCCCGGAGTTCCCCGGTGCTATCAGGGCGCCGTTTTTCGCGGCGGCGCCATTCATAAGATGTACATGCCCGTACACGTGTCCGTACAGCGCGTAGTCACACTCCGGCAGATTGCGCGGGATATCGTGACCGAGTGCAAACCGGTGGCCGGCAATCCGTACGACCTCGGTCTTCTCCCGCGGCACCTCGATTACCGTCCCCGTCCGGCTCGCCGAACGGAGAATGTCCGCGTCATCGTGGTTTCCCGGGACGTAGTACGCATGACAGAAAGCTCGAAGCTCGATTCGTTCGATGAGGCGCTTGAGATAGTGCTCGTGGATATGACGGCGCTCCGGCGCATGCTCGAGCTTCACGTCGTCCACGAAATCGCCCGTATGCACGAAGACTGCAGGTCTGATGGCATCGAGGAGCCTGAGAACGAAACTATGGATTTCCCGAGGAGTATCGCTGACATGAAGGAGTAACTCCCCGCCGGTTAACGCCCGCAGCTCGGGCGTTAGGTATGGTCTGTGGGTGATTCTGTGAAACGCCTTGCGGATAATTTCCATGGAGTTGCCCGCCCCGCGTGCCTCACCAAGTCCCTATTTGTCGGGCTCCACCGCAAACCCGAGCGGGTAACCGGCCTCCTTGGCCTTTCCCTTGGCCTGTGAAACCTTGGTCGTTGCAATGTCATAGGTATACACGCCGATCGTACTCTGTCCGCCCCGGTGGGCCCGCATCATAATGGAATTTGCCTGGGCGAGACTCTTGCGAAAAACCTCCATTAGTACGGACACTACGAACTCCCTTGGAGTGTAGTCGTCGTTGAGTAATACGACGCGATACATGTCCGGCTTTTTGACCTTTGGTTTGCGCTCCTTGGTCAGCTCCGTCCCGTCGTCCCCCTCGTCGGGGCGCGAGACACCGGCCATGAACAGCTTCTCAGGCATACGCTCCAGCACTCCACTCGTTCTCAAGCTTAGAGAATCGCTGTCTGCAACAACAAGTACATGTTACAAAGGTAAGCAAAGCGGCCACGCTACGCAAGAGCGTCGCGCTTGTCGGCCACATCAGGTAGTCGGCAGGTAGCCGGCGCCGCCGTAGCGCAGTATCCTATATTCTCGAAAAGGGTCGAGATGGTGCCGGCGCAGAAGAACGCACCTGAGCGGTAAGCGCGTGCAAGGCCGGAGCCTCTGCCGAGTATCGGGCCATACCCGGCTAATCGCAGTCGATAACCACAGTGAACAGGGAGCGAACGCCTATGTCCCCTTCCAGGCGCACACAGCCAAAGAGAGCACGACGCACCTCGCCTATTCAGCTCGGAACGATCGGCGAGGTCGCACGTTCGTTACGTCCGCTCGATATTGCGGCGATTGCCGTTGCCGTCGCGATAATCTCGGCGTTTGTCGCCGTAGCAGCCGGACGAGGCGAGGGGGCGGAGGTGCGAGTGCAAAGCGAAGAAGGCACCTTCCTGTATTCGCTGGCCGAGGACCGGCGCTTCGAGCTCTCCGGGCCGCTCGGGACCAGCACGGTCGAGATCTCAAGTGGCCAAGTGCGCGTAGTGGAAGATCCCGGTCCACTCCAGATCTGCGTCCGTCAGGGCTGGATCGAGCGCCCCGGTGAGTGGCTCGCTTGTCTCCCGAGCCGGATTTTCATCCGAATCGAGGGCGAACAACAAGGGGACGTCGATGCACAGACGTTTTAGGTCATGTGCCGACCCATGTGTTGTCTCGATCCTCTTCCCGTCGCCCGCGTAAGCGATGCGTGAGCGCCGATCTGCGTGAGACGCAATGTGCCTGACCGCTAGTACTTGACCCGATTGACCTATCCTCATAGCCTTCATAGTAGTGTGGTAGCTGTAACAGCAGGGGTAGAAGACCATAGAACCGCCGAGCGAGGCTCTCCGCCGGCAAAGCGACGCCCCGTGGAGAGGTGTATGAAGCACTCAAGAACGGATAGCGCGGCTTCCGGGCAGGTCATCGCGTGCCGATCTGAGGTAAGGAAGCGGCTTATCCCAGCCGTCCGGATCGTGCTTTCAGTCGCCTTTGCGGCGGCGGTTGCAGGCAACGCTCCGGCAAACGAGGCTTTTGTGCGCGTCGCCGGGGGAGCGGCAAGCCTGCGTGACCCGGATGAGACCGCCGTCTCACTACGGTACGAGACGGTAGACATTCACCTCTACGAGGACCATTACGTAGTGGATGCGGTGTTCGTCTTCTTCAACCCGGCCGATGCGGTTCGGCACGATGTAGGATTCCCCCGTTTCTCTGTCACTACGGAAGAGGATATCCCTTTCACCGACTTCCGAACCTGGGTGAACGACGAGCCCGTTGATTTCGAGGAGATTCCGGCGGCCTCCAACACCCCTGAGATCCACTCCTTCTACGTGAAGTCTGTGGAGTTCCCCGCCCACCAGAAGACTACAACTCGCGTCCGCTATCGGTCGGACTACGGCAGAGACCGCCTGGCACGCACGGTTCGCTATCTCTACGGAACCGGTGGAACGTGGGCAGGGGTGATCGACAGCGTGACTATTCGCGTGAAGAACCATGCGGATCTGTGGATCGACGGCTACGAGCTTCCAACTCACGAGACACCCGCACATATCACCCGGAGCGCCGCGGCATTCGATCTCGTAGCCCTCGATGTCGTTCCGGAGCCGGAAGATACGTTCGATCTAACGATGGAGCGCGTTCCGTGGTGGCTCGCGGATCCGGTTTCGGCAGAAGTCGTCGATGACTGGATCTACGACACTATCCGCGTGAAGGAGGACTATCTCAAGCTCCTCACGCTCGAGCAACTCCGAATCTTTCGCAATACCTTCTTTGCCCGGAACGGGTTCGATTTCTGCGACGGCCCCCTGGGGCGTTACTTCCGGCGTTTCCGCTGGTACGACCCGCACGCGACTGATGCGACAGGGCTCCTAAACGAGATGGAAAAGGCAAACGTTCGCCGCATACAAGCCGAAGAGGAGCGACGTAGAACCTTTCTCCACTGAGATCGCCTCGGCCGCCCGCAACACCTCCGCCTTCCGGTCCGGGACAAGGGGGCAACGCCTATGCCTTGCGCTGATGCCTTCCCTTTGATATTGTCGTCGGTCGGCGACCGATTCAATTACGCCGGCACGGCGGAAACGCCGGCAACGTGTCGCTGAAGAACATCTTGCGGATAGCGGTCTCCGCCCGCTCGAGGGCCGGTACCCATTCGGAGAGGAGGTTACCTGATGTCGGATGTCACTCCCACCGTGGAGCATGTGCTCATCGATCGGTTAGTCCCGGAAGCCGGAGGTCGGATCGCCCGGCTCGGGCGGACCCTCGCCCTTGCCGGCGTCGGAGCACTTTTTCTGGCTATCCTAGCTCAGCTCCGATTGGAGATCGGCCCTGTCCCGATTACAGGGCAGACCCTGGGGGTGCTGCTTCTTGCCGCTGCCTATGGTCCTCGCCGGTCGCTTGCCACGCTGGCTGTCTACATCACGCTCGGTGCGGCGGGGCTCGGCGTCTTCTCCGGCGGCGGAGCCGGCGTCGGAACGCTCACCGGGACAACGGCTGGGTACATCGCGGGGTTCCTGCCCGCGGCATATCTGGTAGGGGCCCTTGCCCGGAAGGGCTGGGATCGCTCCGTGCGATCAACTCTGGCCGCCATGGCACTCGGCAACCTGCTGATCTATGCCTTCGGCGTCGTCTGGCTGCTGTCGTTTGCACCTGCCGGAAGCGTTCCTTTGCTCTGGGCTGTTTCAACAGGTATTCTTCCTTTCCTGCCGGGGGACATTCTGAAAGCAGCGGGAGCGGCGACCCTCTTGCCTGCCGTGCGCCGGTACGTGGATGGATGCACGCGTTGACGAGCCCGTCGGGCAGCGGGCAACGGTTGTGCCGGTCCGGGGCCGCTGCTGCCGGCCGGCGCTACCGACCGGCCGGCTGGGAGCGCCGCCCCACATGCGAACCTGACCTGTAAAGATGTGCCATTGACCCGGCGCCGGATGTGCGGTATTGGTGACGCATGGTTCTGCGCCCGCGTTCACACCCGTCACTCAGAGACTACGGCATCATGGTGCCGGTTTCACCGGACACCACCGCACGGATACTCGAAGACCTTGTCAGCGATCCTAAGCTTGCTCGAGCCCAGGAGCGTTGGCTCTTGGAACGTGACGCTACGACTGTTACTCGAGAGGACGCGCTCAGGGTCCACACCAAGGAATATGTGGACCGCCTCTGGGATCCAACCTCGCGCGAGTACGTGGTTATGGAAGGTTACGAGCTTCGCGCTCCCGACGGCTCATACCATCGATACGATCCAAACCGCGGCCGCATCCCGCTAGGACGTCTGGTGGACCAACTACTGGACGTTGCAGGAGGAACCATTCAAGTACTCAGAGCCGCCCTTGACTATGGCCGGGCGTTCTATCTTGCCGGGGGAATGCACCACGCCATGGCGGATCAGCCGGGCGGGTTCTGTATAATAAACGATATCGTGATTGCCGCTCGCGCACTCCAGGCCTCCGCAACGATCGAATCCGCCTGGATCATCGACACGGACGCCCACAAAGGCGACGGAACCGCGGCCCTGACGCACGGCGACACCTCCATCACAACTCTGAGCGTGCACATGGCCGAGGGCTGGCCTCTGGATCAGCCGGCCGTCAGACCGGATGGGACACGAAACCCATCGTTTACCCCGAGTGATATCGACGTACCGATAGCATCCGGCGAGGAAGGCCGGTATATCCCGCGGCTCGAGGAAGCCCTGGAGGCTCTTGACGAGTTCCCGCGGCCCGACGTTGCGGTGGTAGTCTACGGGGCTGACCCGTACGAACACGACGGGCTACCCTCCGCAGGCCTCCTCCGACTACCACTGGAAACCATGGGCGTGCGTGATCGTCTGATTCTGGATTTCCTGACCGCGCGCGATATCCCAACCGCATACCTTCGCTCCGGGGGCTACGGAGAGCGAGCTTGGGAACCGGTTGCACAGTTTGTCGCGCAATTCCTCCACGAGACGCTGGGACACCAGACGCTGGGCGAGTGAGTTCAATGTTTTGCATGCTTTCGCACCCCGGAGCTAGGCGAAGCGCAGCACTGCATTGCCGTCCAGAACGCGGAAGGTGAAGGACTCGGTCAAATAGAGCTCCACATTGTTGGCATCGTGGCTCAGGTAACCGACCGCAGCGTCTTGTCCAAGCACGAGCTCGAAATCTCCTCCGCGAAGCGACACCAGTAGCGGGGTATCGGCAAAGCTGCTGAAGAGTACCGGCCCGTCCAGAACGCGCTCGACATGCTGAGTGAAAGGCCGGCCGTCCACGGTTCCCGCCAAGTAGCTCCATATCGAAGGCGGCGCGATGAACGCATACGGTCCGCCCACGCCGGCCGAACGCAGCTGCGATACACCCTTGGCCACCGCTGGGAGCACCGACTCGCGGTCTCCTCCAAGCGCCACATCGCTATGCTCGCCGGCTTCTTTCAACGCCGAAACGCTCGCATCCGGGCGTCCCGCGTAGACGGTCTCCTCCTCGAACTTGGCCAGCTCATAAGCTGCTCGCTCGACCGAACTCAGGTCTATATCCCCTGCTCCGCGCTCGGCGTTATCGAGCTCCCATACCGAAAGCTGAAAAGAAGCGCGTACCTCGATCAGCGGCTGAACCTGATGAACTCCGTACCCGACAGACGGCGCGGGCTTGTTATCGGCCATACTGAGGCGCCCGACCGGCGCGGCCGCATAATCGATACCGTGCGGCCCGAGCACGTCAGCGAAGCGCCTCACCGAGAACAACGTAGAAAGCGTGTGCCGAGCCTGGTCCTCGATCTGCTTCCACGCGGTGTCGCCGACGGGCGCGAGCTCTCTTCGAAGTAAGTTCACCCTTGTCCCTCCTTGTTTTGCGTGCTGCCGTTCAGCGTGCCGGCGTGAAGGCTGCCGATCCCCAGACCAGCGGCTCGCTCCTCACCGCGACGGCCGGGCCGCTCTGCCACCGTTTCCTCCGACGCTCCCGTTACGTGCTCCTCATGGGCAACGAGATCGCCTTCGGTGAAAAGGTATGCTCGCAAGGCCTCGTCCCAGCCGTCCATGTTCCTGCGAAGATATTCGAGGGCCATGGCGGCGTGCTCCATCTCCTCCTTCTGGTTGTGGCGGAGGATGCTTCGCACCTGGTCGTCCTCCGCAAGATAGATTCGCTGGTTGTACCAGTCGATTGCTTCTATCTCTTCCTTCAGGCTCACGAGAATACGCGTGAGATCACGCAACCCGCTCGGGAGCTCCTCGGGCGGCTCATGATACTGTCCAGCCATCTACCGGCTCCTTCTTTCTCTATATGAGTCGTTGAATATTCCAACGCTTGCTGTCCGGACACCAAGATAGCGCCGGCGCCACGTGTCGTCAAACTGCTGAAGGTGCTCGCGGCCCTCCCGTCTCCCTATCCTCGAGCTCCTACTGCGGCACACGCACCGGCTCCAGGTTCCACACCTCCCGGGCGTATTCCCGGATGGTGCGGTCACTCGAGAAGAAGCCCACACGCGCGGTGTTGAGCGCCGCCATTCTTGCCCACCCGTCAGCGTACTGATACGCCTCTCCGATTCGCTCCTGAGCATCGACGTATGCCCGGTAATCAGCGCACACCAGGAAGGGATCCCCTCCGTCGAGGAGACTATGGACCACCGGAGCAAGCGCATTCGGCTCACGAGGGGTGAAGTAGTCCGAGCTCAGCCAATCGATCGCATTCCGGAGCTCCGGATCCCGGCGGTAGAAATCGTGCGGACGATATCCTCGAGCCCGTGTCTCCTCTACCTGTTCTTCGGTAAGCCCGAAGATGAACACGTTCTCCTCTCCGACACAGTCCCGGATCTCCACGTTGGCGCCGTCCAGCGTCCCCAACGTCACCGCGCCGTTCAGAGCCAGCTTCATGTTCCCGGTACCCGACGCCTCTTTCCCAGCCGTCGAGATCTGTTCCGACACATCCGCGGCCGGGATTATCCGCTCCGCCACGGAAACTCCGTAGTTGGGGAGAAACACCACCTTGAGCTTCCCGTTGATGCGGGAATCCGAGTTAATAACCTGCCCGACCGAATTGATGGCGAGGATGATGTTCTTGGCCAGATCGTAGCCCGGAGCCGCTTTTGCGCCAAAGATGAACACCCGGGGCGCGATGTCCAGATCCGGATTATGGAGCAGTCGGCGATAGAGCGTCAGGATGTGCAACAGGTTCAGGTGCTGACGCTTGTACTCGTGGAGACGCTTGATCTGAACGTCGAACACGGCGTCCGGACTGACGGTTATCCCACACTGTTCCGCAATGAAAGAGGTGAGTCGCTCCTTGTTCTCGCGCTTAACGGCCATGAAGCGTTCCCGGAACGCCGGATCGTCCACATGTTCCTCCAGCTTCTCAAGCTGGTCAAGATCGATTGGCCATTGGTCTCCGATTGCCTCGGTGACGAGCTCGGACAAGGCGGGGTTGCACGCCAGAAGCCACCGGCGAGGAGTGATTCCGTTAGTCTTACTGTTGAAGCGTTCCGGATACAGCTCGTTGAGCCCCCGGAAAATATGCCGTTTGAGTAGCTTGGTGTGTAGCTCCGCCACCCCGTTCGTAGAGTGGGCGGCAACAACGGAAAGATACGCCATACGAAGCATCTTCGGTTTGCCCTCTTCGACGATCGAAAGCTGTTGTTTCTTCCGATCATCGCCAGGCCAACGAGCCTCCACGACTTCTTCTAAGAAGCGACGGTTGATCTCGTACACTATCTCCAGGTGCCGCGGCAGCACTTCTCCGAAGAGCGGCACGCTCCACTTCTCCAGGGCTTCCGGAAGAAGCGTATGGTTGGTGTATCCGAACACGCGCTGCGCCAGAGCCCACGCGTATTCCCAGCTCAGTCGATACTCGTCCACCAGAAGGCGCATGAGCTCCGGAATCGCCACCGCCGGATGGGTGTCGTTGAGCTGGATGGCGACCTTCTCCGGAAACGCATCCCAGTCGTCATGGTTCCGCAGATATCGCCGGATAGTGTCCACCAGCGAACAGGAGACGAAAAAATACTGCTGTACGAGGCGAAGCCTCTTCCCGCTCTCCGTCTTGTCGTTGGGATAGAGAACCTTCGAGATCGTCTCGCTGATCGCCTTGTCCTGCACCGCTTCCACGTACCCGCCGCTGTTAAATGCCGAGAGGTCCAGCTCTTCGCTCGTCTTAGACGACCAGAGACGCAAGAAATTGACCGTTTCGCCTCCATATCCGAGTATGGGAATATCGTACGGCAATCCGATGACCGTTTGCGCGTCCACCCAACGGGGACGGAAGTCGCCGTTCTCATCGAAATGCGACTCAACCCGTCCGTAGAGCTTCACCGGCACCGTGTATTCCGGTCGCATGATCTCCCACGGATTGGAGAACTGCAGCCAGTTGTCCGGATACTCTACCTGGTGGCCGTCGACAAACTCCTGGCGAAACAGACCGAACTCGTACCGGATACCGTACGCAATCGCCGGGTAGTTCAGGCTGGCCATCGAATCGATGAAGCACGCGGCAAGCCGGCCCAACCCGCCGTTGCCGAGGCCCATGTCGACCTCTTCGCGCTCCAACGTCTCGATATCCAGTCCAAGCCCCGATAGCGCCTCGGCCATTTGCGCGTATATTCCTGCGTTGAAGGCGTTGTTTCGGAACAACCGCCCCATGAGATACTCGAGCGAGAGGTAGTACACGCGACGCACGTCTTCACTGTTGTGCTTCTCCTGCGTCTTGATCATCCGTTCCAGCATGTAGTCGCGCACCGTCATAGCGGCGCTGATCCACCAGTCGCGTGCTGTCGCAGTCTTGTCATCCCGCGCCAGCGTAAGCTTCAGGTGACGCAGAACGCTCTGCTGCAACTCCTCCGTGCTTGCCTGTATCATGAAATCCGAGCTGTCTATGTTCGCGACGCGACGCTCTCCTACTGCTGCTACGGCAGCGCTGGTCCGCCCTGCCGTTTGGTGAACCGGTTTTCCTTCCGACGACGCCATCGTTGCCCTCCTTTAACCTGTGGAGCGTACGCGAGCCGCGCGCCGTCGGTCAATACGCAGCGCAGCCTTCGCCAGGGCACACGCAGTTGGACAACGCGCCCGGGAAAACGGCGGCGAGTACCGGGCCTTGGAGGCGTAGCCCGAGCCCGGGTAGTGTAGTGCGTACCCCGAGCCCGGGTAGTGTAGTGAGCGGGCGGGCGCGCCGAGGCTATAGGGTGCCCAGGAGCTGCATTCCGAGAACGGCGAAAGCGGCACCGACAACCACCCCGATCGCCAGATCGGGCAGCGAATGCCCGACCATCTCCGGAACCGGTCCCAGAGCTCGCTTGTCCGGGGCGGTGGGCAGCTCATCCAAGCGGCGCTGGAGTCGGTTGATCCGCCGAGCGTGCTCTTCAACGTGTCCCCGGAGCCGAAATGCATCATAGATAACGATTGCAGAGAAGACACACGACACAGCGAACACGTCGCTGGCCGGACCGCTCCGAATACCTACACCGACGGTCAAGGCGGTAACGAATGCAGCATGCGCGCTCGGCATGCCGCCCGCCGTCACTCCGTATGCAGGCCGGAACCGGCGATCCTGGAGCGAGTAGAAGACAACCTTGAACAGCTGGCACAGTAGCTGGACCGAAACCGCGAGGACAAGCGGCAAGGCAATTGTTTCCATCGAGAACAAGTGTATCAGAACCGCCGACGTTGGGCGAGAAGTTGCATTGCGAACAGCGATCGTCCGCGGGACGGTACTACGCCCGGAAAGCACCTGTCCGGCTACGCCGGTCACCGTATCGTGAGGCGCGCCCTCGTGACAGACACCTATCACGGCCTGTCGGTAGGTGCGCAAATCGGCAACAGCACCGTTCGGGGTTCACGCTGCGGGCGACAGTTGCGCGAAGCATTGTCGTGTTTCCTGTTTATCAGTACTCTACTGTATCGTTACCCTGAAGCCCGTTGCACCACGCTTATTTGCCTGGCCGCGGGCCACACGGGAATCCGGCAGTTTTAACACCGGACAACGCAAGGGGGCTTATGCAGCTGTTTGCGGAACGACAGCGGAACGTATTCATCATCGGGCTCAACGACCGGATAGCGGCGCAGCTCAGACGTCTGCCACGCGCCTCGGAGTATGAGCTCCACGAATTGCTTCCATTGGATGCGTTGCGCGGAGTGGAGGATCTCCCCTTCTCGTCTCTGCTCGATGAAGGGCGTGAGGTACTTCGTAAGGCCGCATTGCCGGTCGATGCGATTGCGGCGTTCATCGACTTTCCGGCAATCGAGCTGGCGGCGGCTCTTGGCCGGGAGTGGAATCTGAAGACCCCCTCCCTGGAAGGGATCCTCCAGTGCAACCATAAGCTCTGGAGCCGGCGCCTGCAGCATGAGGCGGCACCCGAAGTCGTCCCCCGGTTCGCCGGTTTCGATCCGTTCGACGACCGGGAGCTGGCCTACCTCGAGGAGGTCGTCGGTTATCCGTTCTGGATCAAACCGCTCAATGCCTACCGCTCACATCTGGGCTTTCGCGTCGACGGGCCGGCCGATTTTCGTTCAGCCATGCCGGAGATGCGTGCCGGAATCGGACGGCTGGCCGATCCACTCGAGGAAGTGATCGCTCATGCGCGCGTCCCCGACGAGATAAGCGAGCTCCCGCCGTGGATCTGCCTGGCCGAGTCGATCATCGGGGGCCGACAGTGCACGTTGGAGGGATACGTGCAGGACGGCTTGCCCCATATCTACGCGGTAGTGGATTCGGTACGGGAACCCGGCATGTCGTCGTTTGCCGGCTACTACTATCCGTCGACGCTGCCCGCGGAAGTTCAGGAGCGCATGTCTGAGACAGCGAAACGCATTATGCATCGGCTCGATTTCGACCACGGTTGTTTCAATGTCGAGTTCTTTTACGACGAGGGCTCGGACCGCCTCTGGCTTCTGGAGATCAACCCGCGGCTAAGCCAATCGCACTGCGAGCTCCTGGAGGACGTGGACGGTGCATCGAACCAACAGATTGCCCTCGATATTGCCTTGGGTGACGCGCCCCGTCCCCCTCATCGACAGGGTAGGTTCCGGTGCGGTGCCAAGCTCTTCGTCCGCGCGTTCGCCGACGCCCGGGTACGCCGCGTACCCTCCGCCGCCGACCTCGAACGGATCCGCAACACGCTTCCCGGTGTCACCGTCGAGGTTCTGGTGGATTTCGACGAGCAGCTCTCGGAGCTTACCGACCAAGATGCATACAGCTATGAGCTGGCATGGATCTGGATCGGTGCCGACGATTTCGAGCAGATCAATGAGCGCTTCGAAGCATGTAAACGCATGCTCGGCTTCGAGCTGGAGCGTGCAACAAGCATCGAGCCGACGGGAAGCTCAGCGCCCCGCCGGCACCCGCCGGCCGCTCCACATCGAGCCGGCTCCCCCTTGGGCACACCCCACACGCCCGGCGCCTCCCACAACCCGGACGCGCCGCACGCGCGGGGCAGGGGTGCGCAGGCAGAAGAGACCGGATCGACGGAGACCGAAGACGCAAGGCCCGGGGAGGATACCTCATGAGCACCGGCGTAAGACGGAAGGAGAAGCTGCCTTACCGTGTCCGCTCGATAGAGCACCGTTGGATTCCAACGCGCGACGGAACACGGCTTTCCGCTCGCATCTGGCTTCCCGAGGGGGCACACCGCAATCCGGTGCCGGCCTTGCTGGAATTCATCCCGTACCGGAAGCGGGACATGAAGCGGAGTCGCGATACGGAGATCCACCAGTATTTTGCCGGGCACGGGTACGCTTCGGTTCGTGTAGATTTGCGGGGAAGCGGAGACTCCGAGGGCATCCTCTCCGACGAGTACCTGCCGGTGGAGCAACAGGACGGAGAGGACGTCCTTGCGTGGCTTGCGGCGCAGTCGTGGTGCACCGGCAGGTGCGGAATGATCGGGATATCGTGGGGCGGGTTCAACGCCCTGCAGATTGCAGCACGGAAGCCGCCTCAGCTCCGAGCTGTGATCGCGGTTGCGGCGACCGACGATCGCTACGCCGACGATGTGCACTACAAAGGAGGATCTCTCCTCAACGATAACCTCTCGTGGGCGTCGACCATGTTCGCCTACAACAGCCTTCCGCCGGATCCGCAGCTTGTTGGGGATCGGTGGCGCACAATGTGGCTTGCGCGCCTTCGGGGCAGCGGTCTCTGGGTACGTACGTGGATGGGTCACCAGCGGCGAAACGATTACTGGCGCCAAGGCTCGGTGAACGAAGATTACTCCGCGATTGCGTGCCCGGTTATGGTCGTGTCCGGATGGGCTGACGGCTATCCGAACCCCGTCTTCCGCATGGTCCGCAACATGAGCGCGCCGTGCAAAGGGTTGGTGGGGCCGTGGAGCCATCTCTACCCGCATCAGGGCACCCCCGGCCCTCGGATCGGCTTCCTGCAGGAAGCACTCCGGTGGTGGGACCGATGGTTGAAGGACATCGAGACGGGGGTGTCGGAGGAGCCGCCGCTCCGCGTATGGATGCAGGAAAGCGTCGGACCCCGCCCCCAGTACACCGTCCGTCCCGGCCGCTGGGTCACGGAACCGTCGTGGCCGTCTCCACACATCAAGTACGAGCGGTATCCTCTTCGCCCCGGCGGGATAGAGAACCTCGGCACCGAGAACGGCACTCCGTTGGAGAGTTCCGCTCCGGAGAAGACTGCTCGCCCTAGCCCGGCGCCGGAACCGAAAGCGCCGATCGACCACGATCAGGGAACCGTCCTTTCCATACAGTCACCGCTCTCGGTAGGGCTTTTCGGTGGAAAGTGGTGCTCCTACAGCAACGGCCCCGACCTTCCCCACGATCAACGGGAGGAGGACGGAGGATCGCTGGTCTTCGATTCCGATCCGCTTTCCGAGCGACTGGAGATTCTCGGCGCGCCGGAGTTGACGCTCGACCTTTCGTCGGACCGCCCACTCGCGCAGATTGCAGTGAGGCTTTCCGACGTGTCGCCGGAAGGTCGGGCCACTCGCGTGACGTACGGGGTACTCAACCTGTGCCATCGCGACAGCCATAGCGAGCCGAAGCAGCTGGAGCCGGGAAGATGGTATCGCGTACGAGTTGCGCTGGATCACATAGCTCAGGCGTTTCCGCCGGCTCACCGCATCCGTATCTCGCTGTCCACGTCGTATTGGCCACTGATTTGGCCGCCCCCTGAGCCGGTTACCCTCAGCATCCGCCCGGGGAAGTCGTGCCTGACGCTGCCGAGACGGCCTCCGCGGCCCGGCGAGGATGAGGCGCTCCGCGACCTCGGGCGGTCCGAGGCCGCGCCGTCGATCGAGCAGACGCGTCTTATGCCGACTCACCACAACTGGTTCATCCAACGCGACTTGGCGAACGACGAGTCCACGTTGCACGTGGTGAACGACGAGGGTCGGGTCAGAATCGAGGAGTTGGATCTGGAGGTGCAGCGCCGGACGGACGAATGGTACCGCAGCGTCGGCAACGACTTCACGTCGCCCGTGGGGGAGGTTCGAGCGGAACGGCGCCTCCGCCGAGCGGACTGGGCGGTACGCACGGAGACATACACGCGGCTCACCTGCACTCCAAGCGCGTTCAAGATTCACGCCACTCTGGATGCGTATGAGAGCGGCACCCGCCTCTACACGGAGAACTTCAACGATACGATCGCTCGCGACCACTTATAGTCCGTTGATCGTCAGCCTACTAATCAGCTGGTCAACTAATTAGCTGGTCAACTGATCAGCCGGTCAGCCTAATTGTCGAGAGCACGCGGAGTCCGGCCGGCGTTCAGCCCATCGGTTCCGAGCACGCGGGATTCGCCCTCTGGTGCCCGGTGGGAGAGCAGCCGGACACGCGCCGGCACCGCCCAGCGATACCGCCGGAAGCGTGAAGGACGGGAGGGGCGCCCGGCGGGGCGCCTGCCTCCGGCGGTAGCGGCAGCCGCCGCGGCAAACGGTGAAGCGAGGGCTCAACCGGCCGGGCGACGCGGAGCGACGCCCGAAGCACCGGGCTCGCTGCCGGCGCCCCGCCGCGGCGGTCCCGCCGTGTGCCGCGGTGCGCGGGGACGACACACGCCGCCGGGCTTCCGGGAACGGATCCGCGAGCGGGTTCGGCAGCACGGCGGGACGGAACCCCCGGACGGCCTGACCCCGGCACACCCCGCCGCCGCGGCGGAATGCATCAGGGAACGCGTGGAAGCTCGCAGGCGCCGGAAGAGATGCGGGGTGAGCCGGGGGCACGCCCAGATTCTGAGTTCCATGAGTATTCGGAGCCTTCAGAGCTGCGGCGGCACCACGTCATACCGAACGACAATTTCTACCTCACGACATTAGCGCACCGGAGTTCGCCCGGGGAAGGCGGCATCCAGGTCGGCCCGATTGTAGAGGGTATGGATGGTCGCGTCGGCGTTGCGTATTGCTCGCGTGTGGAGACCGGCGATGTAGGTTCCGAGCTCTTCGGCCGTCAGCCAGGACTCCACGACCTCAGTGCCTCGGAACCGGGTGCGAAGAGGGTTGAAAGCAACGATGGAATGCGTGCGGAGCGCGTTTCCGCGCGCTTCCTCGTCGATAACGCGGGTCATCATGCGTTGGGCTGCGGCCACGATCGAGACGGCGCCGGACTCGGGGGGAACTACCTCCGACTGCCCGCCGTTGATCATCACGTAGGTACCGTGATTGCGCTCGTGCATGATCGAAAGGACAGCACGGATGAACAGGAAGTGAGTATCTAAGTTGCCCTGGATGACCGTCCGCCAATCGGAAAACGGCATGCGGTGGAGGCTGTATCCGTAGTACCATCCCCCGAAGCACGCAACGGCCAGGTCTATCCTCTCATACTCGCGACGTAACGACTGGGAAAACGCTTCCATCGCTTCCGGGTCGGAGACGTCGGCCTTCCTGCAGCTCAGTCGATCGTCGGCAATGTCCTGGACGTACTCCTCAAGGCGGCGGCGCTTGCCGTCGCTTCGATATGGCACTATGACGCGGGCTCCGGCGCCGAGAAATGCGCGCACGATGCCTTCGCCTACGCTTCCGGTTCCTCCGCCAACAACTGCAGTTGTGTCACGTAAGCTAACCATTGTCATACCTTTATATCACATTCTTGACCTCCGTTCAAACTGTCCGCCCGGCGCCCGCGGGTCTTGGCGACGCCGGAGCTACCGTCGGATGCGCCGCCTCGTGCGCGCTTATCGCCCCGCCGCTCGACCGGGGCTAACCCAAGTGGATCGGTACGGCTCTCCGTCGGCGGCGAGCGGACGGCAAAACGAGCACTCCTCCCTGCTCACCGCGCCGGCACGCGGCGGAGGCAAGCGCCGAGGGAGGGCACTCGCCGCCGCACTTCCGGCTGCGGTATCCGACTGCGTCGGCCCTTTCGCTTGAAGGTTAGTTCGTTGACAGCTGGGTACCGGCGGACTATCTTCTCGAGAACCGGTACGGTTCTGACGGCAAGGCGCGACCCGGCTGAAAGGAGCGTGGAGAATGAGCGGTGCGGCCGCGGGGGCGGCGGGCGGAGCCGCGGCAGCTGCTGCCGCGGAGCAACAGGCCCGCCGCCGGAGAATAGAGGGAGAGCACATGTCCGTGTGGATTGTGGATCAGGACAGAGAAGAGACGATTCTGGCCATTGGCCTGCGGGTCAAGGGAGCAAAGCTGCAAGCACAACAGCTGGGATCGGGAAGTTGGAGCACAGTCGGACGCTTTTCGAGCTCCGAGGAGTGCAAGAGCGCGTTCGACTCGCTTCGGGAAGCCATGAAAGAGAAGGACCGGCGCGTTCTGGAAGTTCCGGCATCGAGTTGATCGGCTCTCAGTATCGCGGGACAGGCTACGCTGAAGCGGCGAACTCGAGCCCGTCTCCTCACCGGCCCTGACGCACTCCGCTACTGAATCCCAGCTCCTCGATGTAGCGCTCCATGTCACGGATGCCGGGGATTGCCAACATGGTCTGGGCAATTCCTTCGCACTGCTCCAGCGTCAAAGCGTCGATCGCTTCACGCTGCGCGGATATACGTTCCGGGGCCAGACTGAGCTTCCGTACCCCAATTCCCAGAAGAAAGGCCAGAAACACCGGATTTGCCGCCGCGTCTCCGCACACGGAGAGCTCGCATCGGTGCTCGCCGGCCTGTTCGACGATGGAGGCAAGCGTTTTGAGGATGATGGGATGGTGTACCCGGTAGAGCGGAGCAAGGCGCTCGTTTGTTCGGTCCACCGCCAGCATGTACATCACCAGATCGTTCGTGCCGATCGATAAAAAGTCGGTACGGCGCGCTAACTCGTCGGTGGCGAGCGCTGCCGACGGAAGCTCGATCATTGCGCCGAGCTTCGGCCGTTCGTTATGCGGCACTCCCTCTCTCCGGAGCTCATAGCTCACTGCATAGAGCTCCGCGGCGGCCTGCTCGACCTCCTCCACCATGGAAACCATCGGAAACATGATGCGCAGATCTGCTCCGCGCCCGGCGCGCACCATCGCCCGCAGCTGCGTCCGGAACATCTGCCGATTCGCTAAGGAGAACCGTATGCCGCGCACGCCCAGGAACGGATTGCTCTCCGCCTTTGTACCTCGGAGAAACTTGTCACCACCAATGTCGGCGGTACGAAGCGTGATTTCCGCTCCCGGGGGCATCGCGTCCACGAGACTACGATACAGCCGATACTGGATTTCCTCGTCCAAGTCCCCCTGGTGGATGATGAACGGAAACTCGCTGCGATAGAGCCCGATACCCCGGACCCCGACTGCTGCCGCCCGATGGGCGTCCGCCAGCAGGTTCACGTTGGCCAGGAGCGAGATACGCTCTACGCCCTCTGCGGAGCGCAGGAGATCGTACGGCGCAAGCGTGACCGGCTTCTCGTCAACGGAGGCAGGCTCCGGAGCGGACTGGGGCACGTCTTCTCGCAACTCGAGGACGCCACGGTCTGCGTCCAGGCGAGCCGTCATGCCTTCAGTCAGCTCGAGCGCCCGGTGGTCCTGTGTTCGCAGGACCGGAATCTCCAGCGACCGCGCCAAGATCGAAAGGTGAGCGGTCACCGGCACGTCGACGAGCACGATTCCGGCTACCCCGTCGACTGCGAGTCGCAACAGCTCCGATGGATAGACGTCCGGCAGGATTACCACCAATCCTGCATACTGCCCGGCGCTGCCGCCGGCTCCAGCGAGGTTCTGCTGCAACCGGAAGCCGAGATCCTGCACATCCTCGGCTTTCTCCGCTATTTGCGGCTCCTCGATCTCAGAGAAACGGCGCGCGAATCCATCCACAACCTCTGCGACCGCCTCCTCCGGACTCATGCCGTCGCCTACGAGGCGGCGAATCTCTCCGACAAAGGCGTCGTCGTCGAGCATCACGAGCTGTGAGTTGAAGATCAGCGCACTAACATCACGGAAGCGGCTTCGTGAGTCACCGATTATGGAACGCAGCTGCGCCCGTGTGTCCTGTACGGCACGATCGAAGCGACGCGACGCGTGTTGCGGACCTTCATCGTTCCGGCCAGGCGACAGCGAGAGCGCGCGGCCGCCGAAGATGTGAACGCGCCCAACTCCTACGCCACCTGAAAGCCCTCGACCGTTCACCTGATTGGGGGAGGGTGGTCTTCCTCCCCGCGGGAGGTCGATCGTCGTTTGCTTGAAAAGCGACGCCGGCGCAGCGGATGCCAATGCTGCTCCCACCTGTTCAGCCAACGCACGGAGTGACTCGACAATCGGCCCGCCCTCTACATCCTGGTCATGCTCGAGCTCGTCTCGGCGAACCGTGACTCCACCATACGTCTTCCTGTTGCGCCGGATCGGGAAGACCGTCAGTGGTCTTACGCTCTGGGGAACAATCCGCCATGGGAACTGTTCCGTTCGAGCACCGGCTACGGCGACTCGCTCGAACGAATCGTTGCTGCTTGCTGTGTAAGCTGCCACAGTGAGCTCGAGGATCTCATGAGCGTCGCGACATACGTTGGCCAGAT